>JAZDMZ010000038.1:0-3957 GCA_043800495.1 Candidatus Aenigmatarchaeota archaeon | reverse complement strand
CTGTTGGATGGATTTTTCCAGCTATTTTATTTGAGAATTTTGCTACAGTGTCTTTTTTCTTTAGAGCTTGCCATGGATATTCTATTCCTTCAAATGCCTGTTTTATAGGACAGGCGTTCATATCTTCAAAATAATAGTCTAGTTTTAATTCTTCCATGTGAAATCACCTTATCTCCATCGGTCAAATACCGATGGCATCCAATGTAATTGGATGGTATGATTAAAGGTGTTTTACACCCCACATACCACTTACATGAGCTATGCTCATGTTGTGCAGGAGAATCTATGATTCTCCTTGCATCAGTATACTCTGCAACCGATCAGTCATAGACTGATGGTATGTCAGGTATCAATCACCATTTAGATATTTTTCTACTTTATTAAGATCATCAGGATAACCAATTGCTATCCATCCATTTTCAATTGTCTCACAGTGTATTTTGTTTGTTTTCATCATTTCTTTCAGAGCATCTGTTAATTCAAATTCTCCTCTTTTAGATAAATTTTGTTTTTTCATAAGTTCTATTATCTGCTTATTCATAACCCACAATCCTGTGTTTACATAGTTTGTTTTTGGGGTTGCTGGTTTTTCCTCAAGACTGATTAGTTTATTATCATCATCTAGTTCAAAAACACCAAATCTTTCTGGATCTGTAACTCTGCTGGCAACAACACAGAGATTGTGTTTTGATGCTTTTTCTATAACATTTTTTGCAAAAAAATCATCACCAACAATAATCATGAATTTATCATCTAGAAAAGGTTCTGCGCATATTATGGCATGTCCTGTTCCTAGCTGTTCTTTTTGTTCAATATATTTTATAGGAATACCTTTGAAGTCATTTCCAAAATAATTCTTAATCTGTTCTCCTAGATATCCTATAACTATTATTATTTCATTAACAAAACCATGGACAGCATCTAGATTGTGTTCTAAGATAGGCTTTCCTGATATCTTTAGCAATGGCTTTGGAACTGTGTTTGTCAGTGGTCTCATTCTTGTTCCTTTTCCTGCTGCTAATATTACTGCTTTCATAATACACACCTACTAGACCGCGGAAACCAAGTTTTCCCCAGTCGCATCTTCGAAGAGCAATACTCTCCGATACCTCGAAGAACTCTGTTCTTCAAGGAGTTCATTCTGACCCTTCCCTTTTCTTTTTTCAAATTCATTATATCAACACCACTTATTATCATAACTCTATTAAAAAAGTTTAGGGATAATACTTAAATAGAAACTATTTTTTACTATTAAAGAGTCCAAATAGGTTCCAGAATCCTTTTCTATCTGATTCTATTGATGTGGATTCCAATTCAGATAGCTGAGCTACTTTTTGTTCTTTTATTTTTTTAAATGTATTTCCTGCTTCTCTGATACCATTGGCTCCATATCTTTTTTCTTCAGTTGTTAGTATGGAATCATACAATTCTTCTAATTCTCCAAGATGTCCATTACCTGAACTAATATAGAAAAATGGTGATTTGGCAATATCTTGGATAGTGGTTATTCTGTAATCATTAATTGCCTGTGGTGAAAGTGGATAGGATGACAATATTTCTGGCTTTGTTGGAAGAATTCTAAGATAAGAAAACACAATATCAAATTCGCTTGGTGTAATAGAATCTCCGTTTCGACATCTGTTTATAACAAGTCTTATTTCTCCCATATCATAGGATATTACGTTTTTAGAACTAGTAAGCATAGAAATCACAAAGGGTTTACTTTTCCTCCTCCTTGGACTTTCTTTCAACTTCTTCTTCGATGTTCAATGCTTCTGCGATTTCCTTGTATCGGTTTCTGATTGTTACTTCTGTGACTCCTACTATGTCAGCTACATCTCTCTGTGTTTTTCTTTCTCCTTCTAGAACAGAGGCAATGTATATTGCTGCTGCTGCGCATCCTGTTGGTCCTTTACCAGAGACAACATCTCTTTCCTTTGCTTTTCTAAGGATTTTTATTGCTCTGATCTGAACTTTGTCAGAAAGTTTAAGCATAGATGAGAATCTTGGTATATATGTTTCTGCTTTTGCAGGTAGGATTCTCATTTCTAATTTTCTAGAAATATATCTATATGTTCTACCTAGTTCTCTTTTACCTATTCCAGATGCCTGTGATATTTCAGTTAATGTTCTAGGTGATTCATATTCTCTTGCTAAAGAATAAACTAGAGCTGCGATTATTGATTCGATTGATCTTCCACGGACAAGTCCTTTTTGCAATGCTTTTTCATATAATTTTGCAACTTCTTCGTGCAATGTCTTTGGAAGCCCTAGGAATGAGACCAATCTTTGCAATTCGCTCAATGCAAAAGACATGTTTCTGTCTTTGCTTGTCAATAGACGCTTTTGCCATTTTCTTATTCTAAAGAATTGTGATCTTTTTTTAACAGGTACTTTAAATAATTCAGTAGCACCTTTACCAATTTCAGTTGTTAATCCTTTATCGTGTCTTTTGTGTGTCAGTGGAGCTCCTGTTCTTGCTCTTTTTACACGCTGATCATGATCAAATGCTCTCCAGTCTTGACCAACATCAACAATATTTTCTTCTAGAACCATTCCACATTTTGAACAGATCTTTTCTGCTTTTTCAGGATCATGATAAAAATGTGTTGAACCACATTCAGGACATTTTTTAACATCTGCCATAAAAATACCATATATTATTGAAATTAAGCATCGTTATTTTCTTAATAAGTAACAAATGACTTTCTTTGAAAGTCATTTACCTTCTTAAGGAAAAAAATAATCATTATATTTCCTTAATAAGTAACAAATGCTTCGTATAGAGAGTTATTCAGTAAAGTATTTAAAGCTTTCGATTTGACTCTTCACTTTAAATAGGTATCTAAATGCCATTATTTAAGTGGCATTTTAGGTAGAAAATTAGTTTTTCATTCCTGGATAGACTTCTAATTTTACTCTTCCCAACATATCATGTAATTTACCATCATGAACAATATATCCACCATTACATGATTCAAAATATCTCATAGGAACTTTGGCTAAATCTTCTGGTGTAATGTCTCTGAACCCAACTTCCCGGTTTCCATTGGTTGGACAGTATTCTGACATGGTTATCACTACAAATATTCTACACACAATCGTCTTGGTACTTGTTTTGCTACTGGTTCTGTTTGTTCTTGAGGAAGTTGTGCAAATGTTTTTAGTCTAAATTCTCGATCTCCTCCACATGTACCATTAACATAAGTTTCAATCTGTTCGTTTGCAACAAGTTCTCGTAATCCGCTTTCAGTTCCATTATAAACACAGGAAATAGCACCATATACATTTTCTAGAGTAAGTTCTTTTGCTGGTGCATAACCTGTTCTAAGAAAGTTTTCAACTAATGCATCAACTATCTCTCTTCTATTACTACAGTAAGGACAGGCTATGCAAGTAGCTACGTCTAGATATCCGCTTGCGCATGCACCTGATTTTTCTTTCATATTTACTTTTCCTCTTTCAAGAGTTAACATTCCCATTCTTAATTCACCACTTATTTTTTTATTTTATCCTAAAACGTTGTATGTTCTGCTGTAAAAACAATAATGCAAAAAGAGTGCAGAAATACACTCTCTTAGCAGATAATAAACTTATCCACTATGAGAGAGCTATGTCTAACCAAATACGATTTCGTGTTTAGATTTGACATATTCATTTTAATCACTTATCACAATATTATATTCTACAAGTATATAAGTGTTACGTTTTTCCCACTTTCTAGACCGCGGAAATGTCTGAAATTGTTTCACAAGTTTGACAGTTTGTTAGATTCATAATGAATCATAACAAAACCAAGGTTTCCCAGGTTTAAATTATAGTGCAAGACATAACTTTCTAGACTAGATATGATAGTTATGTCTTCACATACAGGCAGAAACAATAGTTTCTGCTGTACAGGTGAAGTTTCACTTCACCATGTATAGTAAGGACAGCGTATTATACAACTCTAGATAG
>JAZDMZ010000037.1:0-8992 GCA_043800495.1 Candidatus Aenigmatarchaeota archaeon | reverse complement strand
CAACAGAGCAATTTTTTGATGACTATGGTTTTTCTACTGATAATTTTTTCACAGCTCCTTGGGTTGTGATAAGCTCAATATTTATGCATGCTGATCTTACTCATCTGCTGTCAAACATACTGGTGCTAGTGATGTTTGGATTTGCTCTAGAAGAAGAGATTGGCTGGAAAAAAACTCTATTGATATTTATGATTGGTGCATTTGCAGGCCAGATGTTCTCTGTATTCTATTACCCAACTGATATAGTGTCTGTGGGTGCATCTGCAGGTATATTTGGTCTTATTGGTGTTGGTATGATTGTTGCACCGTTTTCAGTTGGTCTTCCTAATCCAATACCATTAGGATTGATAGGAATAGCCTATGCTTTGTATAATATAATAGGGATTTTCTCAGGACCAAGTGATGTATCATATATTGCTCATTTTGGAGGATTATTCATAGGACTAGGATATGGTTTTTATAAAAGAGGATTTAAAAAAGGAGTAGGAATCATAATACTTCTTAGCATTATCCTGCTAATAACAATACTAATAATTTCATTGATAATTCAATGGGTTTTTGGATAATTTTTATTTGTTAGAATTTTATTTCACAATTTACTGTTAGCTATATATACTAATCGCGTGAATATAGTGAAAGATGAATATTCAAAATTTTTGTGTATCTTTCATATATAGCAAGAACAATATATTATAAATTATAGTAGAATGCATAATTAATTAGAACATAATTATGCATTCTGCATATAGTATATGACATTATTAATATTCAAGTTTGTTGTGTCATATACTATAAATACTATTGTTCATTTCTATATAGTGAAAGATGAATATTTAAAATAATTTACAATTTTTTCATAGATATTATGCAATGGGTGGTTCTTATGTCAAGAAGACCAAAATATGATACAGCTCAGATAGCTACTTGGAAATGTGGTGAATGTGATTTTCTTTGGTATTATAAAACGATAAAATGTCCATTATGTTATTCAGATAACACTGTAAAAATTAATTAAAACCAGAGATAATTTGATTATTAGAATCTTTCTAATAAAAATTAAAGCATTGATTCATGACCACAGTAACCGCAGAAAACAAGACCCTTTGGTTTAAGTGCTACGATCCTTCCTTCTTTACACTTTTTGCAACGTGTTATTGACATTTTACACCCCTCTTTGTATTATAATCTAATTTAGACAAAAGTCGACAGAAAAACATAGGTACTTACAAGTACTATGAATGCTTCTGAAACAAAACAAACTGGAAATAGTATGTTATGACACATTCCTAATTCTTTGTTGTTTTTTACTATTAACCCCACAATTGTCTTTATATATATTCATTGGAAAAGTATTTAAGTTTCATCACTCACATGTAATTTACATTATTGGATATATTGGTTAATATATGATAGAGTATATATGTTGCTCTTTGGGTAACAATTCCTAGATGATTCTGATTGATCTTTCTATGCCATTGGTGGTGAAAAAAGCCGGCAGTTTGGATTAATAACAGCATACTCCAAAGACTTTCAGAATTTGATGCTTTTCATTACAATAGAATGACGAAATATGTGCTAAAACCTCTATTTTTGAGGCACTGGTAGAATGGAGATATCTTTAAATAGTTCTTGCATATATTTAAGAGCAGAAGGTGAACTAGTATGGACTATTTCAAATATGACGACGACGAAGAAGAAGATTTTGAAGAGGAAACAGAAGATGAGGAGTAAATGAATTACATTAGTTTTTTTATTTTATTTTTATATATAAAATATTTCTAATTTTTTATTCATTTTATAACATTTTACTATAACACTTTAGATTATAGTAATGGACAAAACTAATTAGAGTTATTATATTTTTGTCCTTACTATATGTGAAGACATAACTATAATATTGTTCTAGAAAGTTATGTCTTGCACTATATTCTCAATAATTAGAGTTATTTAAGATTTTCTGGCATAATCTTGATTATGTACAATCGTGGAACTGAACATCCGTATAATGATGGTATAATCTTTGTTTCAAACAGAGGACCTTTTAGAATTGTCAATGGTGAATATATTCTTACCAAAGGTGGTCTGGTTAGTGCCACATTGGGTCTTATGAAAGATGGAAATAGTTCTTGGGTAACTGCAGCAGAAGAGGTTGGAAGCAATCCTGTTTATCGTCATACTGACAAAGACTATAATTTTACATGGAAAACTGTTCATACATCTGCTGAGATTGTAAAAAGCTTTTATCAGGGATTTTGCAATAATTTTCTTTGGCCAGCTCTCCACTATAGAAATGAACTTTTAGAGAGCAGAACTTTTCCAAGAGTAATAGGAGATATGGATATTTCTAAACAATGTGGTTTAGATTATAATGGTAGTGCAATGATAGAATTCAATGCTTCTGATTATGATGATTATACTACAGCTAATATTAATTTTGCACAGGCAATAAAACAAGAATATCGTGATGTACCTAGACCAATCTGGGTACAGGATTATCATTTTCTGCTTGCTCCTCGAATTATGAGAACCTATCTAAAAGGTGTTAGAGATGTTAATGTTCAGGATGTTCCTATTGCTCTGTTTATGCATGTTCCTTTTTTCTCAAAAGATACACGAGCTCTTTTGAACACAGAGGAATTATGGAAACAGTATGGAAAAAAAAGGCCTAGACGAGAGATAGCAGTTGGGATGCTTGGTGCAGATCTTATTGGATTTCATACACCTGAGTATGTTCATGATTTTGCTGCTTTTATAGAAGAAACTATTCCAAAGACTAAAATATCTGAATCTGATGAATTTGTAGTTATATCATATAAAAAAGATGGAAAAACAAATCAAACCTATGTTGGTGCATTTCCAATTGGCTTAGAGGTAGAAAAAATATTAGATGCTGCTAAATCAGATTCGTTGTCTGATGTAGATAAAAAATATCTTAAGATGGATGAACTTATTAAGAAAAGAAAATCAGAGGGAGCGACTGTGATATGTGGTCTTGGAAGAATGGATTATACAAAAGGTATTTTGGAAAGTTTGAATATAATAGAGGAGATGTTAGAAAGGGGTATGAATGTGCAATACATTGGCTATTGGTCTCCAAGCAGGGAAAATATTCCTGGATATGATTTTCTAAAAGACATGGTGTTTGAAAAAGCAAATTCTATTAATAACAGATTTAAGCATGATGATGTTTTACATGTTGTAATCAAAAATGAAGAGATAAAATATCCAGATAATATGATGTTTTTAAGAGATGCTAGTATTGTGATGGTGCCTAGTTTAAAAGATGGTTTTCATCTTGTGCCAGTTGAAGCTATGCTAGCAAATAGTCATCTGCCATATGATCAGAGGGCTCTTGTTGTAATGTCACATGATTGCGGAGCTTCTTATGCACTTGATAGATTTGATGAAAATGACGGTCTTCTTAGAATTAGTCCAATAAGAACCAATGAATCTGTTGATAAAATACTAAGAGCATATGAAAAAAATCTTCGTATCTCAGATCCTTTGTTAGATTTTGCTAAAGGAATGGATGTTAAAAAATGGCAGGCTGCTAATATGAATGCGCTTTATGAAGTAAAGGAAAGGAAAAAAGAACTGGTCTTATGTTAAAAAGTCTTCTGCAATTGTTCATGTGATAATATGGTAAATATCGATGAGTCAAATCTTGATGGTCTGAAGCCATTTACCAAATATCCGCAGGGGTCGCTTATTGTCCTGGATTATGATGGATCTAATTCTGTTTTTGTGCCAGATCCAAGCAAGGCAATTTGGTATCCTGGATTAAAGGATAGGGTGGAAAAACTGGATGAAATTGGTTATATAATAACTATGTCTTCAGGTAGAGGACTGGATGATATACAATCTAAAACAAATATTCCTGAAATAAGAAATTATGCAGGAAGTCATGGTGGTCAGGTATTGGTAAACGGAGAGCTTAGAGATTATATGCCAAAGGAAAAACAGGATAAACTTAGGTATGTTTATAATTACATTCTTCGAAAATTAAAAGAAAGAGGTTTGCCTTGTTTTATTGACATAGAAGATGATAAACCAGGATCTATGATATTGCACTGGAGAAAGTATTGTGAAGATGCTAAAATGACTGGACAGAAATTATCTAAGTTTGAAAAAGATCTTTTTGACAGATATATCAATCCTGTGTGTGATGAATATAATCACCAGAATCCTGATATGAGGATAAAGGTTGATGATCATGGAATGACTGCTGAATTTAGTCCTGAAATTGCTAGAAACAAAGGAGATGCTTTAATAGATTTTGTATTTCCTTTTGTAGATGGAAAACCAGATCTTACTAGTCCAATGTATAAAAATATTCTTATAATGGGTGACAGTGGAACTGATGAAAATATGATGAGAAAGGCAGATGAATTATCCAATAGTCATGGATTATATATTGTTTCTGTAACTGTGCAACAGCAAAGCACTCCAGAATGGATGATGGAAAGAGAATATCCACATATTGTACTAGGATATAATCCAGAATCAGATCCTGATATGAAATTAGGTGGAGTTTTATTTGTTAAAAGAGTGTATGAAGTCCTCTTGAACTCCCCAGACTAAATTCAGGGGTTTCCCTAGAAGGACTTCTTTGTAATTATAGTTATGGACAAAACAATCTAGAATTATAATATTTTTGTCCTTACTATACATGATGAAACAGGGTTTCATCTGTAAAGGCAAAGATTTATTTTGCCTTGTATGTACAAGACATAAATATTATGTTATTAAGTCTAGAAAGTTATGTCTTGCACTATAATTATGCATTCTGCATACATGGTGAACTCAGATAGTTCACCTGTACAGGTGGAACTTTGTTCCACCATGTATAGCAGTGGCATCATAATATTCTAGAAAATTATGCCACATGCTATAGATTTGTAAAATACTGTTTTACTGGCTTTATAGGCTATTTATTATGTCACTTCTTAGTAGCGAAATCTTTATATACTGGCTGGTGTATATATTCTTAAGGTGAATGGTATGAATTGGATTAAAGAAAAAGTTGGAGAGATTGCTATGAAGGCCTTAGAACCATATGATACAGCTGTACATGAAAGTAAATGCAATTACAGCCGAATGCAGAAAACATATGAAGATTTTGGTGCCAATGCTCCAGATAGATTTGCACAATATCTTGCAGCATGTGTATTTCCAAGTGTATTTGGATTCAAAAACGAACCAGATAAATGGAAAAGAGACGCTGCTATTAGAAAAGAAGAAATTGATGAACTATAGTAATGGACAAAACTAAGTAGAGTTATTATATTTTTGTCCTTACTATACATGATTGAACATAGTTCAATCTGTACAGCAGAAACATAGTTTCTGCATGTATGTGAAGACATAACTATAATATTGTTCTAGAAAGTTATGTCTTGCACTATATATGAAGAGATTGGACTTCGTTGAATAATCTAAATCAATTGTAAACAGATAGTGTGAAGGATTTATTTAATAATATATGGTAATATACGTGGGATTATTATGAAAGAGTTGGATAAGATAGCTGAGGGAATGAAGCACTTGTTTGAACCAGCTAGTTCTAGCAACGATATGGAGAAAATTGATACATCTGAAATGAATGCCAAAGAACTAACAGAATACATTGCCTATGTTGGAAGAGAACTGGATAATACTGTTTATCGTATGGATTTGAAAACAAGAAGTGTAGAGCATTTGTTGGAAGAACTGAAAACATGTCCATTTGAAGCAGAAGGAGTTGTTTCTAGATTAAAGGCAATAAAGACAGGTGCTGATGCTCTCAGTGATGGCAAATCGGTAATAGAATATTATAGAAAATCATTGAATTCATTGTCTAGAATTTATCCAGATAAAACTGTGCAGGAAGCTGGGTTTGATTCATTTGATGAGTTGTATAAACATTATTCAAAGCTTGATAGAAGAATATCAAAACTTTCTTTAAAATATGGTAATATTGGTCAGTGGATTTATAGAAAAGAAATCGATGCTCTTAAAAAAAGAGAAAAGCATTTGGAAGAAATATATTATGATAAAAGACACTGGCAGGCTGAATGGAAAGACAGTTGGCATAAGAAATCGTATTATGAAACAGATAAAATATTTACAAATGCTGTACAGACAATTGTGGATAGAATAATAGCAGAATATAGGAACGTTAGTGAGCAGGTTGTGGATACTAAGAAAATTAACATATCTATATCTAAAATAGCTGAAGTGTCTAAATCATTGGATTCTGATCATATTGACAGATATGTCATGCCTAGGTTTGAAGAAAAATATGAAGAAGCACTTGATTGGAAAAAACATGGCACTGATTTTTTGAAAAATCAATCAGCTGAAGACATTAGAGCATTGACAGATAAAAAGGCTGTTAGAAAGGCTCTTGCCATTCTCAAGAAAGGAATGAATTCTCCTCATCAAATGTATATGGATGAAAGATATACTGAAGAACAGAAAAAGGCTATTCGTGAATTTAATGATGCTTATGAGGTTCTTCCTCATGTACTAAACTCAGTTATTCAGCCTACTATGATGGACAGAGAGTCTTCTACTGCCAGATTTAGAAAAATAGGAAATTTTATTTACAAGATGGAAAACGACAGATATTTTCATGATGCTGGTGAATCATTAAAGAAAACCAGAAATGCACTGAAAAAAATACTAGGACAGCGGATGGGCTATGAAACTGATAGCAAATTAACTGAAATTGCTAAAGAATATACAGATAAGATGTCAAAAATTGTTTCAGAACTTGATACAAAGAGAATGCTTGTAGCTATGGATAATGAACAGGCAAGATCTATCTATGGAGAAAAACTTGATGAATTCTATAATCATGCAAGCAATATGTTATCTTCAGCTCTTCTAGATCATCCAACAATGGGAATTGGTTATAAATTGGCTGATTTTAGGGTTATTGAACATATGCCATATACTATATTGAATTTTTGGAGAGAACCTGGTAGTTCAGGAGAAATGACATTTCTTCTAAATACATCAAACCCAAAAGATACAATTGCTGCAAAATATATCTACTCAATAACAGATGAGGAATTGGGTAAGTTGAAAGAACTGAGTATACCTGGATTGATGAAAGTTATTGAAACTGTTAGAAAAAATTCAGATACGTTTAGAGATAGTCAAACATATATTAGAACAGGAGAAAATACTGGTTATTGGGAAGACAATCCTGCAAATGCTATTGTGATGGATGGATTGGGTGAGATGTGTTCATATTATATTAAAAATGGCAATTCTGCTGAACATGATTTTGCACTTGTTACATATCTTAGAAGAGTTGATCATGAATCTGAGCATGGAAAAGATATTATAAGAACAACATCTGAAAAACTGGGGTTAACAGATAAACAGGAAAAAATGATGACAGGGTATTATTCCACAATTCTTGATTTTCTTGATACAAGAACATCTGGTGATGTGGATAAGGTAAAAACTGCATTAAGCGATTCTGCTAAACTATGCATTGCTCTGGAGAAAACTGATGAATTTGTAAAAAAATCAGCTTTGCAGGAAACTCTTATGGCAGAGAGAGGAGCTATAATAAAGGACTATGCTGAACATCGTGATTCTGGTATAGAATATGTTACAGAATATCTAAAGGCTCTTGATGATGAAAAGATTGCTGAAAGATATAAAACATTTGATTCTCAGAGACAATCATGTGTGAGATCATTTGCAAGAACTGCTTATGGTGCAAAACCAGAATTAGTTATTCCATTGGTGCAAAAAGCAGTTGAAAAAGAAAAATCTGTTAAAAAAATAGAGATATTGAAAGAAGGAATAGGATTAATGATAAATACCAGGGAACTTGGTACATATATTGCAGAATTATTCAAAAGCCAGCCAAACACTGCATATGATTTGTTTACAACTCTTTCAGTATCAAAACCTGTTCTGGATGATGAATTTTATGGTAATATCAGAATAATTTTCAGTGATCATAATTTTGATAGCTATACTAGCAAATATGAACATCTGATAAGATGCCAGGAGAAAAAAGAAGATGATAAAACTCTGAAAACAGTTGGAAAATATACTAGACAGATTGGTGATTATAAAGAACAGTTGGAAAAAGGAGAAAATGAAACTGTTTCTAAAAAGCTTGCTGCAGTAGAAGAAAAACTTACTGCTATCATATCAAGAGAAAAAAAGAATGCGGTAAACAAAGCACTGTCAAACTCATGTAAGAGGGCGCTTCAGGATATTACAGGCAGTGATGTATCAGTAGATGTGATTAGTGAAGATATGATAAATGCAATATCAATCTATAGGGCAATTGATACTAATAAAAATCTTCTTGCAGGAATTATATGTGATACACTTGATGGCAATCAGACACAAATATATTCAGTTGAAGCAAATCAAAAAGCTAGAGAAAAATATACCCAGATAGGAATAGATATGGATATGTGGATGAGTGGTATTACAAAAACATATGAACCAGAAAAGACAAAGGATGTTGAAGAAACTAAAAAAGCAAACATAGCAAAACATAGAAAAGAAGCATTAGATATATATAAATCACTTGGCTATGATGTTCCAGAAAATGATATATTCAGCAAATATGATGAAATTAAAAAGAGAGATGATGTGGATCATGATATAAAAATGGATTTGAAAACACAGTTAAATGCAATAAAAAGCATGGAAGGTGCTGTATATAATTCAAAAATTGGCGATGTCACAGTATATACAGAACAGGATATGTTAAAAATACTGCAGATGGGTAATTATTTCAGTAATAGTTGTCTTGCTCTTGGGAAAGGAAACACATGTTCAACAGTTGCAAATGCGGTTGATATTAACAAGAGAGTGCTTTACGCAACAATGAATGGAGAGGTAATTGGAAGAAAGTTGATAGCATTAAATGATGATGGAGAAATTGTACAATTTAGAACATATAACAATAATCTAGATATTAATTTAGATCATGTATATGAAAAACACTTATATGAATTATCTGAAAAAA
>JAZDMZ010000035.1:0-12799 GCA_043800495.1 Candidatus Aenigmatarchaeota archaeon | reverse complement strand
GACCGATGGTTGTGCAGAAGTCTTTGACATAACCGATTTTCAAAATCGGTTATAATAATTAATATATTATCCTAACATCTCCTGCAATTGGTTCATCTGACAGGAATAGTGGGTTTATGTCAAGTTCTTTTATCTTTGGATCTGCTTCCACGAGTCGTATTAGTTTTTGGATAAGTTCTATTATTTCCTGCAATAGTTGTTCATCATGTTCTATGAATACTTGATAGGCTTTTGTTTCTTTTACCATTATTTCTAGTTCTTGGTGTTCTGCTGGAAGCACTCTAAAACTAACATCTTTTAACATGTTTGCAAGAACACCACCTGCACCAAACATTATTATTGTGCCAAACTGAGGATCTCGTTTTGCACCAAGCATGACCTCTTTACCTTGGATAAATTCCTGTATAATCATTCCATGGGTTTTGAATTTTTTACTGTTTTTTAAAATATTATCAAGTTTTGGCTTTAGTTCGGAATTGTTATATATTATCTCTACACATCCTGCCTGTTTTTTGTGAATAACATCTCCGTCTATTTTCAAGACTATTGGAAACTCCATTGCAAATAACTGATTCTTTTTAGAATCAGTCATAATAGCTGATTCAATGTCTTTTCTAAAGGTTTTTGAGTTTTTTATAAAAATATGCTTTGCAACAGGAATCTTGTATTTTTCCAGTAGTTTATAGGCCTGGTTGTCTTGAAGTTTGTTTATTTTTTGGTTGTTCATGATATAATAATGAATAGATGGCTAATAAATATAGCTGGTTTCCAAGTAATATCATGGATACTTACAAAAAGATAAAGTACATGAAAGTACAGGGAGCTAGTGAGATAGCTATTCTAGCACTTGAGCACTTGAAAAAATATGCTAAAAAACATGGATTTGGTTCTTCTTTTACAAAAGAATGTCATAGGTTTATAAAAGTACGACCTACTGCTGTTGTGATGCATAATGTTTTGACAATGGCCATGAAGAACAGGTCATTGGATGAGATTGGTAGATTGATAGATGAGTTAAAGATGGCTAGAAAAAATATTGCTATTTATGGTAGGAAATTGTTTAGTGGGAGGAGAAAGGTTGTCATGACCCATTGTCATAGTCATGAGGTTATTGATCTTTTGAAGATGAACAAAGGTAGGGTAAAATATGTTTATGTTAAGGAAACTAGACCTAGAATGCAGGGTGCATTGACTGCCAGAGATTTGGTAAAGGCACATGAAAAAGTAAGGTTTATTACAGATAGTTCTGCTGAGAGTTATGTGAAAGAAGTTGATATAATTATAATAGGTGCAGATGCTCTTCGCATTGATGGATTAGTGAATAAGGTTGGGACACTTGGATTATGTATTCTTGCCAAAGAATTTCACAAGCCTGTTTATGTTGTTGCAGATACATTTAAGTTGGATAGTAGAAAGAAAATAAAAATTGAGCAAAGAAGTGCAAAAGAGGTATATAGTACGGTTCATGATTATGGAAATATATCATCACTGCGTTCATTAAAGGAGATAGCTTTGCTTCGCTCAGTTAAGATAATGAACCCAGCTTTTGATATTACACCATGGAAATATATTCATGCAGTTGTGACAGAAAAAGGAATCTTTAAACCAAATAAAATCAAGACTATGATTAATAGGATGAATAAGAAATAGCTTCATTATATTCGGTTATGATAAAAATAGCTAAAATTTAGATAGTGATTAGTTATGAAAATTGAGTCGTGTTAACACACTCCTGGATTTTCATTTATCTCTTGATAATATAAAATATAGTTGATCTAAATGAAAATAAATATAATCTCAGATATTAGGGCAGGGTTGATCTTTTTAGCAGTTATGCTGGTTTGTCCTGTTGAGACAGCAAGTGGATGGAGTGTCCTGGCTCTTCATATATTGAATATTCCTGTGCTTGGTGCAAATTATGTTATATTAATTATTGTCTTTATCATTGCATTGGCATTGGCTACTGGAATAACAATGATGATGGATAGGTCAAAGAAGAAAATGCCAGAGAAAAAACCTGTTGTAGGGAAAAAGATTATAACAGAGAAGAAGGGGAGGAAATGAAAATTCGATTAAAAATTCCTTATTGCAAACAAAAAGAGATGACATGCGGGCCTTCTTGTCTTCAACAGATATTTGCCTATCATGGCAAAATTGTTGATTTGGATGATATTATAAAAATTCTTGATAAAAAGAAAGGGTTTGTATTAACAGGAACATCTACATGGCATCTTGGTTTTTGTGCAGATGCATTTGGATATAAGTCAGATGTTATATCATATGATGTTAATATTATTGATCCTACATGGATGAAATTGTCTAAGAAAGAGCTTGTTAAGAAAATAACAAAGAGAATAATACTAGAAAAATTGTCTTTTTCTAAAACAAGACTGATGGCAATGCAGGATTATATTCTTTATGGCGGCAGTTATTCATTTACAATGCCATCAAAAGATATTTTGCTTAAATATCTTAAGAAAAAAATACCTGTTATTATTCGTTTGTGTAGTACTCTTTTGTATAATAATTCTAGAATAGATTGGAATAGTTGCAAGTTTAATGATATCAAAGGCTATCCATTTGGTCATTATGTTGTTGTCAGTGGCTATGAAAATGGTCATTTTATCATCACAGACCCATCTGCTATTCGAGGTGGAACATATAAAGTAGATGAAAACAAATTACTATTTAGCTGGTTTTTCTGGGGAGGAGAGATGCTAGCTGTTAAAAGGAGATAATTATGAAACTACGTGTGAGATGTCTGGAATTGGATGCTGGTGGAAAAACTATTGCAATAATTAATTCAGAGGATGCTCGTGAGCTTGGTGTTCGTGGTCTTGAGAGAATTGTCATAAGCAAAGGCAATAAAAGGATTACAGCTGTTGCAAATGTTTCTAATGATTTTGTAATGGAAGGAGATATTGTAGTCTATAGTGAGGTCAAGACTTTACTAGGTCTTAAAAATGGTGATTTTGTTTATGCTGTTGCAAGACCAGAGCTTGAATCAAAGAAGTTTATTAGAAAGAAGATAGATGGAGAAGAGTTGAATTATAAGGAAGCTAATTCTATTGTAAAAGATGTTGTTGCAAGAAATCTGAGTGATTTGGAGCTTGCTGCGCTTATAACAGGGTTGTATAGAAATGGTCTTGACTCGCATGAGAATTATTATTTTACAAAAGCATTTTTAGAAACATCTGATAAAAGACTACATCTATCTGGTACAATAGTTGACAAACATTCTTGCGGAGGTGTTGCAGGAGATAAAACTAGTATGCTACTTGTGCCTATTATTGCAGCAGCAGGGCTGACAATACCAAAGACAAGTTCAAGGGCAATAACTGCTCCTGCTGGTACTGCTGACAGGGTAGAGGCTATCTGTCCTGTTGTTCATGATGCAAATAAAATTAAAGAGATTGTGAAAAAAACAGGGGGATGTATGGTCTGGGGAGGATCGTTGGATATGGTTCTTGCTGATGATCTTCTTATACAAATAGAAAAACCTTTGGCAATGGATCCATTAATTGTTCCTTCTGTGATTTCAAAGAAAAAGGCAGTTGGTTCAAAATATGTTGTTATTGATATACCAACTGGACCAGAGGCAAAGTTTAAAACAAAGGAAGATGCTGAAAAAATGGCAAAAGAATTTATTAATATTGGAAATAGATTTGGTATGAAAATAGAGTGTGTTCTCACAAGAGCTGATCAGCCAATTGGGTTTGCAATAGGTCCTAAGTTAGAAGCAAAAGAGGCATTGTCTGCTTTGATGCATCCACACAGTGCTCCTAAGGATTTAGTTGATAAGGTGACATCATTGGCAGGAATTCTTTTAACAATGGTTAAAAAAGGCGACAAAAATACTGCTAAAAAAATATTATTTAGTGGCAAGGCTGAGAAAAAGTTTAGAGAGATCATAGCTGCACAGGGCGGTAATTATGATGTAACACCAAAGGATCTTGAAAAAAGGGTTGGTAAAATAGAGATTAGGACACAGAAATCAGGTTATGTTTCTGCTATTAGCAATAATAAGCTTATTACATTGGCAAAATTAGCAGGTACTCCAAAGGATAGTTATTCTGGTATTGTTTTGAATAATAAAATTGGTTCTAAAGTTAATAAAAGAGAGTTGCTTTATACAATCTTTATAGAAAAATCTATTAAGCAAAAGCTTGTTAGGAATGAGCTGAAAACAGGAGATGGTTTTACAATATCTGGAAAAGCAAGAAAAATGGTTATTGAGGAGATTGATCATATTAAACGGAAATAGATTCTATCATAAGTGATTATATGGAACTGATAAAAGAGGTACTTGGTTTTGAAAAAAAGAAGTTGATATTGTCTATATTTCTAATAGCTGTTTTTGTGTTTGTTGTTGGTATGAATGCCATGTATGGTGACCAGATTGATAGAGAAACTTCAAAAATAGTCGATAATTCACTGGATCAATTGAAGTGGCGCATTTACAATACTAGTCTTAATGGTACTGATAAATATATTGAGGCAAAGATATGGAGCAATGCTCAGCTAGAAGAAAATAATAGAAAACTCCATGAATTCATGCCAATAATCGTAAGTTCTGGTGTTGGCGAAGGTGTTCTTAATATGTTTGGAATGTATCCAAATGGACTTATGGCAAGTATTGGTTCATCTGGTAATTTTGGATATAATTATGTTATAACAGAGACGGATTTTGCTATACAGACAAATATAGTGAGATTAGTCGTAAGTGGTGCGTTTTTTATTGGATCTTCTAACAATGAAAATACTACAATTGGAAAGATTTTTGCATCAAACTGCACAAATAAATATGATAACAATGGAAAAAGAATATGCTATTATCTATATCCAGAAAAAATAAAACCCTTCATATATTCTGAACAAGGACAGAATCCATATTCATTGTGTAATGAGATACTATGCAATATTACATTTGAATATTATAATGATAAAAAAAATCAGCAAATTTTACAGAATGTGTCATTATCTGGATTTTTTTAGCTCCTAGTGAAAAAATATTAATAAGACCATTAAATACAACTGATTATGTTATTGTTCCGATTGCATTAGTGATAATAGGTTATATTGTTTCATGCATTGCATTCTGGATTCATATGAGAAATAGATTCTTGTATGGCAGTGGATGGAGAGTGTTTACATTGAGTACTGGTGTTTTTGCACTTTTGATGTTAACAGTTTATACAATATATGGATTAGGAATTCTTGCAATATTTTCAACAACACCGCTGCTAATAATTCCTATTTTGTTAAGCTATGGTTTGATTACCTTGATTTTTTGGTGTGTTGATAGACATTTATTAATTAAAAATGTCATAACAAAAAACAGATTTGAATTTGTTGTATTAGTTGGACTTCTGTTGCCTATAATACTATTTACATTTTTTAGAAATAGTCTTGATTTCATTTCTCTGATCATTTATTTTCCTTTAATATTGTTAGCAATAGTATTTTCAAATACAGTTTATACTCCTTGGATAATTGTGCTAACATTTCTAAATACAGTTTTTTGGATATATGTTTATAATAAATTTATTAAACCAGAATTTTCTAGAGTAGAATTAGCATTGTTGTTTATTATATCTATTATTGTTGCAATGTTGGTAATTATGTTAAAATTCTTACGATTGTTTAGTGGGTTAAATCCAATTCCTTATCATTTTGTTGCATATTTCTCGGCAATTATTACATTTTCAATCATGTTTATAGGATATCTGATATACCATTGGTATAGGATTAAGAAAATTGTTAGTAATGTTAGGAAACATTAGGGTCTGTTATATGGTATCAAATTTTCTAAAATAAACTTTAAATACTATATCTTACATATAAGATATATCTTATTAGTAAGATAAGTACGAAATTGGGTGATTTGATGAGTGAAAAGGTGGAAATGGGGACAATGAGTTCACGAGGGCAGATAGCAATACCAGCTGATATAAGAGAAGATATGGGATTAAAAGAAGGAAGTAAGGTATTGTTCTTTTTGTCAGATGATACACTGCTTGTAAAAAAAGTAACTACAGCAAGTTTTGCTGAGTTGAGTAGACCATTGAGAGAAGCAGAAAAAAAGATAGAGGAGAAAGATGTCAATAAAATGATTCATGAATTTAGGAAGAAGAATAAAAAATAAGTTGATGATATGATAAAGGTAACACTGGATACGAATGTGCTAGTTTCTGGTACATTTTGGACAGGCAATTCCTATAGAATCTTGAATCTAATAGATCATGGAGAGATTGTTTCTATTTTTTCAATAGTTATTATTGATGAATATGTGCGCATTGTGGAGAGTGATGAACTACTAAATAAAATCGAGGAAAAAAAATTAATGATCGTGAAAAACATACAAAAAATATTCAATAATTCTATCATAGTAGAACCAACTCAAAAAATAAATATAACCGAAGATCCAGATGACAACAAAATTATTGAATGTGCTCTGGAAGGAAATGTGAACTTTATTATAAGCCAAGACAATCATTTATTAAAGCTGAAGGAATTTAGAGGGATTAGGATAGTTACTCCTGAAGAATTCTTGATGATTTTTGAGAGGACGTGATATAATGAAAAAAATAAAGTCGTGTCTGATGACACTCAAATATTTTTTTCATAGACAGTTGGTGAAACAATGAAAAAGACATTGATGATAATATTGGATGGGGTGGCTGATGTTGGTAATAGGACTCCGCTTATGTTGGCTAGTAAGCCAAATATTGATTGGCTGGCTAGTCATAGTGAGTGTGGTTTGTGGAAACCAAGTGTTCCTAAAAATTATTCATTGACTAATTTTTCTGAAATAGGAACTTTAGAGCTATTGGGATGTTTTCAATGTCCTGGCAGAGGGTATCTTGAGGCACTGGGCATTGGACTAAAGCCTGATAAAAAAGCAGTTTATTTCAGGGCTAATTTTGCAACTGTTAGAAAAATCAAAAAAGGATACAAATTAATTGATCGTAGAGCTGGTCGCGATGAGACAGGATTGGATGAGTTGACAAAGGCTGTTAATAAAATTAAAATAAAAGGAGCTAATATAAAATTTTACAAAAGCAGTGAACATCGGGGAGTGCTTGTTATTAGGCAAAAAGGTTCTGGCAATAATCATTCTTTTTCAAAGAATGACTATAATATAACTGATGCTGATCTTGGCAAAACTATTTCCTATGTAAAGGCATTGGATAAGAGCTCTAAAAAAATGGCAGATATTCTAAATGAGTTCATGGACAAGAGCTATGATGTGCTCAATTGTCATAAAATAAATAAAAAAAGAAAATTAGCAGCGAATTTTCTTTTACTAAGAGGAGCAGGACATTATCTAAAGGTTAGACCATTTGAAAAAGTATTTGGATCAAAGGGCGCTGTTGTGTCTGATGCAAGGATAATTGATGGAATTGCAAAGTTCCTTGGTCTTGATGTGTATAATGTTAAGGGAGCTGATGGTGGCTATGATTCTAATATCAAAGGACAGATTGATAAGACATTAGAATTGCTTGGTGAAAATAGCTATTCTTCTAGAAAAAATAGTAATAATAAAAATACCTCGCAGGCGAGTTATGATATAAATAGCTCTTTTGCAAAACAAAAGAGTTATCATAAATATAACTTTGTTCTGCTTCATATCAAGGGAACTGATATTGCCAGCCATGACAAAAATCCAAAGAAAAAGAAGGATGTCATAGAAAAGTTTGATAAGGAGTTTGCTAGATTGCTTAAATTGAAGAATATTAATATAATAGTAACAGCTGATCATATTACATCATCAAAGACAGGTATGCATGAAAATGGTAATGTGCCATTTATTTTATATGATCCTGATAATGAGATTTATTGTGAAAGAAAATTTCATGAACATGGTTGTAGGGATTTTGTTACAAAAAATCCAATGAGAACTTTGATAAATCAAATTTCACAATAAGTACTTTGAACAAAGATATATTATTCAAAGTCCTTCAATGAAGAAAATAATATCTGAGAGATATGAGTAAATAGCTAAAATAGGTGAGAGATGTGCTAAAAACTGTGATAAAAGCAGATGGGTCAATAGAAAGATATGATTCTAGTAAACTCATGAGAACAATGATGAGAGCTGGTGTTGATAGAAAAACAGCTGCTGCTATTGCAAAGATTGTTGAGAAAAGATTTCCTAATAATTCAACAACACATGATATCTATCAATTTGCCATGGATATGATAGATGAAAAATCATCTGAAATTGCCAGTGTTTTTGGTTTAAGAGAAGCTGTGGCTGATTTGGATTCAGTTAGTTTTGAAAAATATTCAATGAAAGTATTGGAAGCAGATGGGTATAGGTGTAAATGGAATACAATAGTTGATGGAAGGTGCATTGATCATCAGATTGATATTATTGCTGAAAAGGATGGTGAATATTTTTATGTTGAATGTAAGAGGCACTATAATCCTCATAGGTTTTGTGGATTAGAAGTTCCGCTAGAGGTTTGGGCAAGACTTATTGATTTGCAAGAAGGAGGGGTTGATGATAAGAATAAATATAATTTTTCAAATGCCTGGTTATTTACAAATTCTAAGTTCTCAATGCATGCTTTGAAATATGGTGGTGCAAAAAAATATTTTGATGACAGGTTGGTCAAAGGGATTTCAAGAACTTGTTGAAAAAAATAAAGTATATCCAGTTACTATTTTGAACACTGACCTGTCTGTAAAAATAGAATTATTGAAAAAAGATATTATAACACTGCAGGATGTTCTTAGTCTAAAGAAGTCAAAGATGAAGAATTGGGATAATATTGTTGAGATGGCGATGAAGATATTGGGTGGAAGAAGGGAGTAGATTCTATTAAAAAGTCTTTGTAAATGCTTTATAAGATTTAAAATAAATCCATTTATTATGACTGATAAAACTACAAATGTTCGTGCTGATGAACTGAACTATGATAAATATTCTAGCAAAATTTATGATGATGATATCTGTCGTTCAATTCCTGGATATACTGAACTTCATAAAATAATAGAAAAAGTAGTGCAGGAATATCTGAAAAAAAATAGAGTAAAAAATATTCTTGAACTTGGTATTGGTACAGGTCTCACATCTGAAAAAATATTAAAACACATTCCATCCGCATCACTAACATCTATTGATTTTTCTAAACAAATGATGGCTGGGGCAAAAAAGCGACTTTCAAAATACAAAGTTAATTATATTTTTGGTGATTATTCAAAATTAAAATTTGGTACAGGTTTTGATATGGTTGTCTCTGTAATTGGTATTCATCATCAAAATCATGCTGGAAAGAAAAAACTATTCAAAGAAATATTCAATAGTCTGAAATCAGATGGTATCTTTATTTTTGGTGATTTGGTTACATATTGTGATAAAAACAAGGTTTCTGTTAATGATGCTAGACATTATCATCATCTTGTTAAAAATGCTCGTAATGAAAATGCATTGAAAGAATGGGCATATCATCATAAATTTCTTAATTTGCTCACACCGATTGAATATCAAATTGATTGGCTTAAAAAGTCAGGTTTCTCATGTGTTGAAGTAAAGTACGAATATATGAATACAGTATTGATTGTTGCAAAAAAATAAGGAATTATTTTATATTAAGTGCGCCGTCTAGTGGTACAAGACCCCATTGGCCTTGGGATAGGGTTTCTAGGTTTTTCATTTCATATTGTTCCCTATGGGTGTTGTAATAATCATAGAATCCATTATCAACATGGTAAACTTCTCCTGTGTCTGAGTCATAGACACGTTCTCTGCCTAATGTTGCATCACTCCATTTTTCATAGACAGAATCTATATTTGAACTGGCTTTGTATCTGGAAAATATTGCTTCATTTGATTTTTGAATATTTTCAAAATTCTTTTTAATTGTGTCTGCTCTCATTTGCTGAACTTTTGCACATTCTGATAGGAAGGAATCAGTATATCTCAGTGAATTAACTGATTCTAAAAGTGCTGGGCCAATGTCAGCAAATTCATTTGGCTTTGTACTATAGGTCACGATATAGAAATACCATTTTTGATCTATTCCAGGAGGATATATTCCTACAAGAGAAACTCCTAGTGCAGGATAGTTATTAGATTCTGTGAATGAAAATATTAGTCCAGCAGAACTACCACCAATTGCAGAAAATATTGATGTTATTTCAGTACTAGCAGGTTCTTCATGGATTATTTCTACATTATCCATGTTAGGAGACCATGGAAGATATGTTTTTACATTTGGAGTTTCATACAATTCTGGCATTGCCTGTTGTACAACTGCTCTTGGTGTTGGAGGTGAAACAACAGGATTGTCTGCATATGTTAGTTGAGACCAGCCAAAATTGTCTCTATAGTTTCTGTCAAATTCTCTTGCTTCATTTGTTGCATAGATTGGACCTAGCATAGGATAGATAAATATTTGGTTAGCTGGATTTGTTTCATCATATATTCTTATTGATCTGGTTTCACATTGGCTTGCTAGTTTTGCTGTCCATCCTTTTGGTATTCTACCTGTCATAGAACCTTCTGGATCAGACCATTGTATTAATTCTATTTTATTAGTTGTTTTTAGTGTAGGCTCTATCATTCTATATGATGAAAGTACCTGTCTTAATATTGGTTCATTTTCGTTAAATTCACTAACAGGAGAAGAATATGCACTCATGAAAGTGGCGCCATCTTTTACAAGTACTGTGTAAACAGCTTTTTTCTTAGAATAATCATTATAAGTTGCTATTATTTCTATGAATGAATTATCAGTTGATTTTTGTACTGATTCTATGGAAAAATCAGTATAATCTTCTTTAATCTGACCTATTAGATAATTTGCCATGTCCATTGCATCTGCATTTTTATAGGCTCCAGATAAAACAACAGGCCATATTATTGCCTGATTTTCATCACCAGATATTTCAATATATTTATCATCTTTTATTCCAGAAAACCAACCAACTGGTTTTGATATAATATATCCATTGTTATTATCTTGTACCTGGATAAATTCTATTGTTTTTCCAGATTCAGTTGTTGCCGATGGTATAGTAGTTTGTGTATTTATTGATTGTTCATCTGATTGTTCTTGTCCAATACATCCGCTAATAGAGATAATAAGAATAAGTGAAATTATAATTGGTAAAATAACTAAATGTTGTGATTTGGTTAGTATAATTGAATTTCTCATGATAATACATTGTTTGATGTGTTTTTATATTTCTGGTAGTAAATCATTCTATATCAAAGCCGGCTTGGCAGAATCTGGCAAATGCGTCCGCCTTGAGACAATGTAAATAGCTTGCTTCGCAAGTTATGATAGAAAGCGGATGAGGGTTTCCTCACGCAGGTTCAAATCCTGCAGCCGGCGCTTATTCTTTTTTTATTTTTAGAATTGTTATTTCTCTGACATATGAAAACCTATTAAAGGGTTGTGAAATGGCTAAATTCTGAAAACAGGAACCTTTATTAACCGGCCATTCCACATTTTTATAGTGACTAACTATGGTACAACAATTAGGAGCCATATTATCTGGCTTAGGAGAAAGCACAGTAGCTTTTTTGCCTAATCTTGTTGCAGCAATAATTTTGCTGGTAATCGGTCTTGTGGTAGGAAAGATTGTCGGTAGAGTTATCAAAGAGGTCCTTGTGAGAATCAAGGTAGATTACTATGTCTCTGAGACACATAAACCAGCTATTAGTTTGGCTGAGTTGTTTGGTGTTATCGGAAGATGGTGGGTTTATCTAGCATTTATCACAGCAGCTCTTTCAACAGAGATTTTGGGTATACCATCATTGGCTACATGGATGGCGACAATAAATGCATTCATACCAAATATAATCGGCGCTACAATAATTGTAATTGCTGGTTATGTAATAGGTGAATACATTAAGACACAGTTGATAAATCATGGAAAGAACTATTCTACGCTAACAGCGAAGATTTTGTTCTTCTTTATCATGTATGTGTCAATTGCTATTGCATTGCCAATCTTAGGAGTAAACGCTGTCTTGGTTAATAATATACTGCTTGCTATAATAGCAGCAGTTGGTATAGCATTTGCTATAGCATTTGGTCTTGGCGCAAAGGACACAATGGGTCAAGTAGCTAAAAGATGGGCAAAGAAGCACAAATTGGTATAAATTCTTTTTTTCTTTTTATTTTATATTTTAGATTTCTTTAGTTGTGGTTATATATATTTAATTCTTTGTGTAAATTTTTACTTTTTGGTATGGAAATGATTGATTATTTTCAGTTATCTATAGTGTTATTTATAGTTTTTGATTGCCAAGAAATATTTAAACCTGTCTATCAATATTGATTGGGGAAATGATTGGAATATACAATAGATGATATAAAGAAAGAGCTAAGGGCAGGAAATATTTATAATGGTGTGGTTGAAGCTGGTAGAAAGCTTGTTGTTGATGGTTATGATTCTAGAAAAATATTGACTGCTCTTGAAAAAGGAATAGAAGAAGATGGGTTTAATATTCAGTTTCAAATGATGCAGGTATCTGATCCAATTGGAGCAATGGATGCTGCTAAATTATATTATGATTTGTTAATAGAAAGATTTTCATCAAGTTAATTTTTTGATAAGACACGGTGATGTTGTTTCAGATGATTATACAAATCAAATTATAGTGCAAGACATAACTTTCTAGAACAATATTATAGTTATATCTTCACATACATGATTGAATCAATGATTCAATCTGTACAGGTGAAATTTCATTTCACTCTGTATAGTAAGGACAAAAATATAATAACTCTAATTAGTTTTGTCCATTACTATAATTGCCAAAGAATGATATAAATAATTT
>JAZDMZ010000029.1:0-7208 GCA_043800495.1 Candidatus Aenigmatarchaeota archaeon | reverse complement strand
ATTATCTCTATTATTATTGATCCTGTGGATTATCCTAAACCTGAGAATGCAATAGAAACAGCACTATGTGCTGATAGAGCAGGTGTGGATATAATTGCTGTTGGAGGAAGCATTGGTGCACAGGGAAGATTATTGGATAATGTTGTTAAGTCAATAAAAGAACAGACAAATAAGCCTGTTGTACTATTTCCTGGAAACATTGCTACTGTTACACCATATGCAGATGCAATATATTTTATGTCTATGTTGAACAGCAGAAACCCATATTATATTTCTCAAGCACAGACTTTGGCAGCACCATTGATCAAACATCTGGGTGTAGAGCCATTGGCAATGGGTTATATTGTTGTAGAACCAGGAGGAACAGTTGGCTGGGTTGGTGATGCTAATTGTATTCCAAGAAACAAACCACAGATAGCTGCTTCTATGGCTTTGGCAGGAGAATATCTTGGCAACAGAATAATTTTTACAGATGCTGGATCTGCTGCACCTGATCATGTTCCTCTGGAAATGGTGGCTGCTGTAAGAAAAAACATCTCAATTCCATATCTAGTGGCTGGTGGAATAAGAACAATACAACAGGCTGGAAATGTAATCAAAGCTGGTGCTGACTGGATACAGATTGGCACTGTTGCTGAAAAATCAAATAATCCACAGAAGCTTCTGGAAGAATTTGTGAAAAACGTCAAGTATGAGGGAAAGAGAAAACTTGTCTAATTGTCACAAAATCTATAAAACCCTCTTTTAATTTTTTCTACAATACCATCATTAACAAGACCTGTTAGATGGCGTTGATATGCACCTTTACTCAGCTCTTCACCAAGACGTTCATTACACTCCTGGACAATATGACTTTTTTTCACATTGCCTTTTTCATTCAAAACAGCTAATACCATATCTCTTACTTCACGTCCTTTCTCAGTACCAAGATTTGTCCTTTCTTCATTAAAATTTATTACAAATTCTCTCAATTCCTGTGATGAAAAAATATGTCTCTCAGCAGGGACTAGTGTTTGTGCTGATTCATACGCTGGTAAAAGCAATATATCATACAACATTCGTGTGACATCATTTGCTTTTGCTTTGGTTATGGTTTCTTCTCTAAAAACTGATTCCAGATAACCAAGCGTTGTTAATAATGACAGAAATCTTGACACATGAGTATTGTGAATTCTAAGAGATTTACTTAATGCAATTGAATCAAACTGATTTTCTGAATTATTTTGTATATAATCCAGGAATCTCATGAAATATTTTTTGTTTAACTGACTACTCTCTATTTTCTTAACTTCTCTGAAAATTCTTTCTTTTTCACTCAATTCAACATATCTATCCTGTACTAATCCATATTTTCTAAACCCTTTTACATATGATCCATGAAAATCTCTTTTAGGTGATTCATATTCCAATACACCAGCATTTCCCAATGAATTTAGAATCACTGAAATAGTGCTAAGCTGATAATTACAAAGATTCTTGATAATATCTGTAAAACTAATTGTCTCTGGGTTATCAATAAGAAATTTTACTACATCAAAAACAGCATTTTGTTTTCTAGTTTCTGTTCGTGATGCTATGGATGAAAGTATCTTCCACATTGAATCATATCTTGGTCTGTTTTCCCTGCTTTTTACAGTGTTTACAAACTGTATTGCGCGAGAAATAATTGGCTTTCCAAGCTCTTCTCCTGCTGGAGATATTTCATAACCTGTATGTAATCCAGTGGATGTTGGATAATTTACATATTTTACAACAGCACCAATATTAACAAGAGAGCCATCATTGTCTTTATCTTTATAATAATTCCATGGAGATTTTCTTGCCAATGGAAACAAATGTCCACAACTATGCTGACTGAGAAAATCAATTGTGTTGTGATATGGATCCAGCTGACTAAAATAAATATCACCAGATGACATTGAGAACAGTACCAATGCTTTCATATCAGGGGTAAGTATAGAAAGCAATGATTCTAACCCTTTTCTAGGATTATAGACACCATTGGTAGAATTGATACTAACAAAATCATGATATTTCTCAAGGCTTTTTTGACTAACCATGTTGTTCACACCAATATCATAAACATGAGATTTCCAAACAATGCTGTGATTGCAATGGCAATTGCAAAAACTATTGTAACTCTAACACCTTCTTTTATATCAACAAATTTATGATGTTTTTTGAGCTCTTCAACCTCATATTTTGTTAGTCCTCTCAGCTGTTTTGAACTTGCTAGAACATCACCTTCTCTTAGGAGATCAATTGGTATTCTTTTCCTAAATAGGGATTTCTCAATATTTTTTCCATATACTATGAAAAATATCATCAACAGTCCCAATAGCCATAGCAGGAATAAATATAACAATAGGGCTGGACTAATTAGATATCCTACTATTAGTATAATCACAAGAAACACCAGATATCCTAGTAAAAAGTATTTATTACATCTAACATCTTTTTTAAAGTTCTTTCTAACAGTTTCTTTTCCAATGCCAATTACTAGAGAATATAGTACAATGTATACAATGCTAACAATTAACATGTTCATGATAAAATCCATTAAAAATAATACAGATGGTATTACAAACACGATGGCTGCTAGTATTGCAGCATCACCATCTCCCCAGGCTCCCAGTCTATAGGAAATATATCCAATTACACTAAACAGAGCGCCTAGTACTATTGACAGAATTAGTGGCTGGGCATCACCAGTTGTCAGGGCATAGATAAACCATATAAAAAGTCCTAGTGCAATCATGAAATAGGGGATATCATCTGGAAATTCTGATGACCTTAGATCAAGTATGCCTGCTGTCAGAGCTCCTATAAATGCTACAATAATTGCGATTTCTAACATATTACCCTATTTTTATATATTCTATAACTTTATTAATTATATCTATATAACAAATTATAGGCAGTATATTAGTGATGTTATGATAAACCATCTTGGAATTATTTTGGACGGAAATCGTCGCTTTGCACAGCATCTTATGAAAAAACCCTGGGAAGGCCATAAGGTTGGGTTGGACAAGGCACGACAGGCAATTGAATGGACATGTAATCATAAAATAAAATATCTTACTGCATATGTGCTTTCCTATGAAAATCTAACAACACGGCCTGCAATTGAACTAAATCATATTTTCAAATATCTTGAGGATGAGCTTGATGATGTTCTTGAGGATAAAAACCATGTTGTGAACAGGAATAGAATAAAAGTTAATTTTATTGGAAGAGCGCATCTATTGCCTTCTGGTCTAAAGGAAAAGATGTTAAAGGTCAGTGAAGCTACGAAAAATAATTCTGATTTTGTATTAAATATAGCAATTGCATACGGTGGTCAACAGGAGATTGTTGATGCTGTTAAAGATATTGCAGAAAAAACTTTGAAAGGAATACTATCACCAGCACAACTGAATGAGGATGTTATAAATCAGCATTTGTATACAGGCAATCAACCAAGTCCTGATTTAATCATACGAACAGGTGGAGAAAAAAGACTTTCTAATTTTCTGCCATTTCAATCAGTTTACTCAGAACTGATGTTTTTAGAAAAGACATGGCCTGAGATAGAAGAGAATGATTTTATAGAAGCTTTCAAAGAATTTGAATCTAGAAAAAGAAGATTTGGAAAATGATTCTATCATTTTAAAAGGATTTCGACATCTATTCATGCTATGGTAACTAAATTAGAACATCCTGTAGGTAGTGAATCAAATACTGTCTATCATTGTATTGGTCCTGATGGAATAAGATACAAACTAGAAATTGTTGGAAAAACAGAAAAGGGATTGGATAGAATTGTGTTTGGAAGAGATGATCTTACTCTGGATGAGGAATATGGTTTACGTGTTAGTATGGGATTTTCAAATGGGAAAATGTCTCATTCGACGCAGAAGGAATACTTAGTAAAAACGTGTAAACAGCTTGGTGTAGATAATTATTATAATGCAGCATTAGTATATATGATGAGGGGAAACATTTCTGTTGGGGAAATTTTTATTATAAATAATTTAGATTCTTCACCAACTCCAGAACAAGCTAAATTAACAGACAGGGAAAGAGAAGTTATTGAGTATATGACTGCTGGACTTGATAATAATGCTATTTCTAATAAATTAGGATGTGGTAGAAATACTATTAAAACACATGTTAAAAAAATATATGAAAAATTAGTATTGGTGAATGGAAAATATCCTCGTTTTAAAGCAATGATATGGTGTATGTATTACAATACTAATTAATTAAACTTTTTTTCACATTTTTCTTGATTTATGGGCATATTTCCCAATTCTTGCTCTTTTGAAAGGTTTTAATAGTTTTTTTCTAAATAAACAGGATATGGTAGAGAAAAATTTCATGATGAATTTTCAAAACCAGTTGAATATTATAAGGTTTTAAAAATATGTTGGTGAACACAAGTTTCACCATAATCTCAAAAACCCATAGATGAAATAAGGTTTTTAAATGGTAGAGAAAACTAAACCAATTGAAAAGGCTGTTTATAAAGGAAGAGGTATTGTGAGAATATCTGCTACTGATATACCTGGTAGTGTGAAAGTTAAAAATGCTCTTAGAAAAATAAAAGGAGTTGGACATCCTCTAGCTCGTTATATTTGCACTGCTACACAAACAGATCCAGAAACTAGAGTAGGTGAAATGCCTGAGGAGGGAATAAAGAAATTAGAGGAATTTATAAAGACCATGAAGCTTCCTAGTCATCTTTTAAACAGACAAAAGGATTTAGAAACAGGTGAAAATAAACATCTAATAGGAACTGCTCTTGATTTTAGAAAAAGAGAGGATATACATTTCCTAAGAAAAATCAGAGCATATAGAGGAATTAGACATGAACTAGGTCTTCCTGTGAGAGGACAGAGAACACGATCATCATTTAGAAAAAATAAAACAGTTGGTGTTGTAAAGAAAAAAGCAGCACCTGCAAAAGCTGCAGCTAAGTAAAAATTGAATGTTTAATATTGTAAAATGAATATATTATAATCAAATTCAAATTGTTTGAGTGCAATTTGAACACCATAGGTGATTTTTAATATGGGACACCCAAAAAAACCAAGAAAACAATTTAAAAGACCAAAACGACCTTATGATAAAGAAAGATTTGCTAGAGAAAAGAAGGTTATCAAAGATTTTGGTCTTAGAAGAAAGAGAGAATTGTGGAAAGCAGAAGGACAGCTGAGAGACTTTAGACGAAGATCAAGAGAACTATTGGCAAAACCTGATGACAAAAAACAAAAAGAATTGTTTGATAGATTGAATAAGCTTGGTTTTAAAACAGAAAAACTCGATGATGTTCTTACAATGAAAATAGAGGACTTTTTAGCAAGACGATTACAAACAATAGTATTTAAGAAAGGTCTTGCAAAAACATTGAAAGAGTCAAGACAATTAATAACCCATAGACATGTTTTGATTAATAATAAAAGGGTCTGGTACCCTAGTTTTATAGTAATGCCTGACGAAGAGGGTAGTATTGAACTTGCTGAACATATCAAAAAAGTTCAGCTTGAAAAAGTGAATAAATAAAATATGGTTTTAAGAATTATCAGTGAAATCACGGTATTTCTAAAACCAATAAAAATATAATAAGGTTTTAAAAATTGGGATTTTAAAAACCCATAAATAAGATAAGGTTTTAAAAATGCAGATTGGAAACAAGTTCCATCTGATTTTCGAAACTCATTTATAATAAAAGTAAATAGTATGAGGTTTCAAAAATGAGCAAAGAAAGAGTAGGAATAGCACATGTATTTGCATCAATGAACAATACCATAGTCCATATTACTGATATTTCAGGATCTGAAACAATAGCAATTGCTTCTGGTGGAATGGCTACTGATAGAGATATGATGAAAGGTAAGCCTTTTACAGCAATGCGTGTATCGCAAAAAGCAGCTGATAAGGCAAGACAGGCAGGAGTAACTGCACTGCATATAAAAATAAGAGCTCCTGGTGGAATAAAATCAAGAATACCTGGTCAGGGTGCACAGCCAGCTGTAAGATCTCTTGCAAGATCTGGTTTTAAGATATATTCAATTGAAGATGTAACACCAATACCACATGATGGATGTACTAAGAAGGGTGGAAGACGAGGGAGAAGAGTTTAAATTGCTTTTTTATTAATATATAAATGATATAAAATGAGTGATATTATGGATGTAAAAATATTTGAAAAATCAGAAAATAAGATAGTGATGGAAATAGATGATATTAATCCTGCTTTTGCAAATGCTCTTAGAAGAGTGTTATTGAATGAAATACCTGTTCTTGCAATAGAAGATGTTGATGTTGTAGAAAACACTTCTGGTTTTTATGATGAAGGACTAGCACATAGACTTGGCCTAATTCCATTAAAATTCTCTAAAATGAATCTAAAAAGTGAATGCAAATGCAATGAAAAAGGATGTAGTAATTGTGAGGTTGCATTATCATTGGATAAAAAAGGTCCTTGTGTTGTAAAGGCATCTGATTTAATATTTTCAAATGATACAAAACCAGTTGACCCTGATATACAGATAGCTGAATTGCTTGATGGTCAGGTGATAAAATTAGAGGCTGTTGCTATACTTGGTCTTGGCCATGAACATGCAAAATGGCAGCCTGCTGTTGTTGGTTATAGATATTTTCCTATCATAAGAGTAAAGGATAAATCTGACCTAGGACCTGCTCTAAAAGCCTGTCCTCAGGGAGTTTTTGTTAAAAAAGATGGTTCAATTGGATTGTCAAAATCCATAAATTGTGATCTGTGTATGAGATGTGTTGACCTATGTGAAGGTGTTTCAATATCACAGGATGAAACAAAATTCGTATTTACCATAGAATCTGTATCTGGATTAACAGCAGAAGAGCTGTTTCTAAAGGCTTTGGATATTCTTGAAGATAAATCAAAGGATTTTGTAAAGACTATTAAGAGTTTGCTATAGGATTTCTGGGTTTTATAGTGAACCAACAAAAGAATCCCGACATGTTTTTGTTGCTTCCCATATAGCAAACCAAGTTTTTAGTCGGTATTATTAACTTGGTTAGCTATAAATAGATTTCTGCATATTCAGTACCTACGCAAGTGAGTAGTGTAATCAAAATCTTCTATAGCAATTATCGCAATTAATGACACTCTAATCCTAGAATATTATAAAAAACAGATTTCTGATACCAGATCCATGAATTTATACAAAGCTTTAGCTAGA
>JAZDMZ010000027.1:0-2229 GCA_043800495.1 Candidatus Aenigmatarchaeota archaeon | reverse complement strand
ATTAATGTTTGTAAGAAGCCTTTCATGATTAATGCTACCATCTTTCTTTAATGATTTTCTGATTATATTATTTGATACACCGATCTCCTTTAGATTTTCAATTGTCAGTAGTGTTTCATGGTACTCGTCTTCTATTACATGGGTGTCTTTTGGATTTCCTGTTGCTTTGTTTCCAGAAATATAATCACTGATCAGTCTTTCTTTTTTTTTACAGATGTCTCGGATCTATAGGCATCTAATATTGTCCACGCTTCTGATAAAGGAATTCCTAACTGCTGTTCAATTATTTTTTTGTGTGTATTGGTAATTCTTGGCGTCTTAATAACTCTTTCAACATAATACCATGCTGGAATTGTTGTTGCATCTTTTGCAAGAGTTGGATAATCATTTTCAAATCCTTGTCTTAGTGTTGTAGAGAAAAACACACCACCTGCATTAGCTGTGTTTCCTGCAGTTTTATATATTTGTCTAAGAGATGACCCGTCAAGTGGTGTTGATAAATCGTATGATTTTATAGTATCAGTGTCTTTACCAATTCCTTTATCATCTTCTTTTTTAGGAACATTTCCTGATGCAGATGGTTTATATTCTTCTAGTTGTTTCAAGAAATCATCTCTGCTTAGTCCTGTATCAGAACTCATTGTATCTAAGTGGTATTGATATAGTTTCAACCCACGATTTTTACCACGTTCAATAGCTTTTTTTGCTCTCAGTGCAATATCATGATTAGTTAATTCTCTATCATTTGGTTTCCAGTTATAATATAATTGTTCTGAAAATCCCATTTTAAAAACATCTGTTTTTGTGACAGGTTTTTGCATATATTCTGCAAACTGATTTTTTGCAGGATCATCTTTTGCAACTTTTCTAGCAGTATTGAAATCTGATAATGACTTGTATGCATTTTGCAATGCTGATATTTCAAATGATCCTAGATAGGTATTGGTTGGTTGATTATATTGATTTAATCGTTTTCTGGCATCTTCAATACTTGTCAAACCAAGATTTAGACGATTGATTTTTTCTAATAACATTGTTCTACTTCCTTCTGATGCAGATGCGACTGAATAATTATTCACATAACTAGCTAATAGATCTGCTTTTGTTAAACTACTGATATCAGTTCCTTTTCTTTCAAGATTTCTAAGTCGTTTAAGAGATAAATCAGTATTTCCTTCAATTTTAGTCAAATCTTGTCTTGACACAGGCATGTCAAACCCAGAAAAATCATATTCTTTTTCAGAATCATGTGTTTCTTCAACAAGAACTGGTGTAACTTCACGAGCTTTTTGGTATGCTTCTTCTGTGTATACTGATCCATTTCCTTGTCCAACTGGTTGTAAATATTTTGCAATTTCTTGTGCTAATTCAGGTATCATATTTCTGAGTACTCCAGTAATTTCATCTACTGTGTTTGGTGCTGATTGCTGACTTTGTACAATATCATACAATCCTCCAATCCTATCAGTTGCATATGTCTGCAGTTCTTCTAATTTTGTCATTGCTAATGCAACTCTTTCTTCTATTTTCTCATAATCTTTTATAGGAATTTTAATTGTTTCTTCCAGTGATTCTTGTGCCTGGACATTAAATCCAATACCATATTTTTTTAGAACCTCTAAAATTTCTTTAACTTTTGCTGGTCCAGAATACTTCTTTGTTAAAAGTATTTCTTCTGTTAACTCACCTTTTTCAATAGCAGACTTCACATCACCAAGAGTTTTGACTCTACACTGACCAATCACATTCAGTCCTCCTTTCTCAAACCCAACATCTTCAATAGATATGTTTGGATTATATTTGTGTAATTGGTTTAGTGGTTGTTTATCAGGATAAAATCCATTAATACCACTAAACAAACTATCTAAATATTGCCTTGCTTTATTTTTGTATGGAAGCTGGTTTGCTATTTTATATAAAGCACTTCTTAGTTCTAGATAATTATTAAAAGCAGTGATATCTTTTTCTCCAAAATGATTGTCGACAATAGTTCTAAATACGTCCATTATAACCCCATGTAATTTAATAATTATTAACAAAAAGGTATAAAAAGATGGCTATTTGTCTGAAACATTGTAAATTAAATCAGTGCAAGAAAAAGGCTGATAGGGCATATTAGCAGCTGGTCTTTGAATTCCAGCCTTGATTTATTGAGAAGTATTTTTTTCTTGAATGAGAAATAATTTTTAAAATCTTTTTTATCAGCTGTGCCCAATTTTACTTCTATGC
>JAZDMZ010000018.1:0-5689 GCA_043800495.1 Candidatus Aenigmatarchaeota archaeon | reverse complement strand
TTTTTTCCAATGTCCTCATGAACAGTGTATGCAAGATCATGGGCAGTACTTCCTCTCTTAACTAGAAATGCATCTGGCAATATATTTCCTTTGTTGTCACTGAATTTATTTGGATCTGCTACTGGATAGACTACTATTAGTTCCAATAGGTCAAAGGCTGTTTTATTTATTACTTCCTGAACTCCTGTTGTCTTGTGTTTTTCTAAAAATGATTTCATATAATCAATTGCTTTCATTCGTTTTTCATCCATGTCTGTTTTCAATAACTTGAAATCAGATGAACCTGGAATATATTCTATAATACCATGTTTTGCAGCTTCTCTTAGTGCAAGTTCAATGTCAGCTGATGTTGGAATTATTATTTTTTCAGGATATTGTTTTTTCACTTTTTCCAGATTACTATCACCTAGATCTATTTTGTTTGCAACTATTACAGAAGGTTTTGATATTTTTCTTAGTTCATTTACAAAATTAAAACAGTCTGTATCTGTCCATGATTTGAATTTTTCTACATCAAGTCCTGTGCTAGTCAGTGCTTTTGTGATATGAATTTTTTCAACAGCAAGACCTGTAAATCTTGTTTCTACTAATCCTAGAAACTCCTTTGGGATAATGTACTGAACTCTTGCAAAATCTCTTTTGAATATATCAAGCATCCAATAGGTTATTTCTTTTTCAAGCATTTCTATTGCAAGTGCTGGATTAAAATCTTCTGATGGATGTCCTTCTAGATCAGTGTTTCCAGATATGTCTATGATCTGTATTAATGCATTTGCCTGTCTTACATCATCTAGAAATGCAATTCCTCTACCTCGTCCAAGATGAGCATCTGGAACAAGACCTGCTATGTCCCATATTTTCAGAGGGACAAATCTTACACCACCAATGCATTTTTTACAGTTAAGATTTAATTCTACACAGGGACAGCTTGTAGAAACATGGGCAAGTCCTTCGTCAGGAGCCAGAGTTGTAAAAGGATAGGATGCTATTTTTGCATCCTTTAGTGTGGATGCTTTGAAAAACGTGCTTTTTCCAGATGATGGACATCCGACCAGTGCTAGTTCTATCATATGTTAATTTTCATTCTTAATCATTAAATACAAAGTTTATTTTATTTTTTTCATTTTTCTGTATTTTTCACCAAACGGTGAAAATAAAACTTCCCACAATAAAAACTTTATATACAGTGAAAACATAATTTGATGAAAAGGTGTGATAATATATGAACGATACAAAAGTAGACCATAGACACAATCTTAATAATGATGGAAACAGACACTGTAGTGATCCTAAATCACATGTGGGTAGATATGATGGAGAAATTGCATGGGCAATAGATCATGCAAAAACAACTGTAAAATGTTATGGAGGAAAATTTATATTTACATATAATGTGAATACAGGTGCGCTTAGAGCAGAGAGTGTGTATCTACATAATGCTCCAGATACTGAAAAAGATGGAAAAGATCAGACACGTGAAGGAGGAACAAGACCTTTGTATAAACGTCTTGATAGAGAACATTCACAACCATATTTTGCAAAATCACGAGATGAATTTTTAGATATATTAGGTGGTATGGTAGCAGATATAGAAGCTAAAAAATGCACTGCGTTTGGAGGATATCAGCCTAGTCTAAGAAAAATGTATGCAAGAGAAGATAGTCTTCCTGAATTTGCAGGAGGTCCTCTAAAAAAAGTTATTGAGAAAATGACTTCTGAAAAAACTTCTGGTGAGTTAGGAAAACATAGAGACGGTACATTATCAAGTGTTGATGTTGTAGCATACTAGATTTCTATCTAATCTTTTTTATTTGGTTTCTTATAACCCATAAAATCTGATAATTTTCCCATTTGTTCCATATATCCCTCAACTAGTATATTATGACCAGTTACCTGTTCTAGAATATCCATGGTATATTTTGTCATTGGGTTGTCATAGATTTTATCCATCAATCCTAGTATTGTATCAATTGCTTTATATGCATCATCTAATTCACCGCATATTTCTCCTGCTTCAATATAAACCTCTCCTACTTTGATATGTATCTCTCCTATTTTAATCTGTATTTCTCCTATTCTTGGATATACTCTATGTGAAACCTCGTTTAGTGTTCTAAAGGCTGCTATATAGTTTCTGACATCATCCAGTCCTTCTCGTGACTGTTTAAACATATCTGGATTTGGGAATCTAAACATCTTATCAAACTGAAACATCTACATCACTATATGTCAGAGGTGCAAGTCTTCTTATAGCAAGCCAATGAAATAATCAGGTATAATATCTCATTGGTTGCTATATATGAACCAAATGTATCATGTCCGGATTGTTTATTTGGTTCACTATAAACTAGTAAACCTCCTAGAAGTAATATTCTCAATATCGTCTGGTTTGTCTTATTTCCATGAGTTTTATTCTCTCGTTTATTGTTTCTGTTTGTGAGCGTATTGCAGTTAGTTGAGCTTCTATAATACTTAATCTATCTAGTAGTTCATACATCTCTCTTTTATCAATCTTTCTATCTTTTTCGCGATTTTCTCTACCATAGTCATTGATAACAGATTCTGCCTGGGTAACTGGTTCAAACGGATTTGTCTGAAAATTAGATGATTCTGATTGTTCGTATCTTGTTTTCCAACTTGGTTTTAATTCTTTTTCATCTATTCTTGAGCCAGCTGGATTTACTGGTGGTGCATTGTCTCCTAGAACAGCTGCTCTAACAGTATCATAGTCAGGCTCTTCATATCTTCTGCCTATTATTCTATCTTTTAGTTTTGCCATTATTCCCATAATATGAAAACACCTTTATCTTAACTGATAGTGTATGATTATAGTAAGAAGCATAACTTTCTAGAGTTTATTTGCTTCTTACATATAGTAATATGCAATATATTATACTCTAGATAGTATTGCACATTACTATAAAGGTATTTTATACCTCACATACTATCACAATACCCTACAACCAATCAGTTACATACTGATAGTATGTCAGGTATCAACTGGATTTACTTAAATATTTACTGTATTTACCATAACTTAAACTTTTTCTTTATACTAGGAAACATCATTTACTCTAAAAATTATGTTTTGTGCTTATATTATTTCTGTTCCTGTTGTATACCATATGCTTTTTGTATCTGCTCTTTTATAAGATGTACCATGTCTTTATGAAATTCAATATACTGTCTTCTTTGTTTATTATAATACATGAAATTAAAAAGTTTCCATATAGAGGCTGTGATTGGATTGCCATATTCAAATGTTGTGTACATATGGGCTCTGATCTGTATTTTAACACTGCCCATTTTGTCTTTTACATTAAATTTGCCTTCTGCTGCTATTCTAAACCATGTGCTTGTCCACTGGTCTTCTTCTTTCACTCCTCTCCAAACACCATAGAACCATCTGGAATTAGGATCTGAAAAATCCCATCTTCGATCATCTTCTCGTAACGAAGAACCAGATACTTTTAACACATCTCTTAATAACCCACGGGCAAATGTACATATTAGAAAAGGATTATAGCCAGTAAATTCTATTATAAGTTCGTCTTTTGGACTAAGAACAACATCTTCCATTCTATATTTTCCCATTAAACCGCCTATTTTGGTTTTATATTAACCATTACCCACAGAATTTATTTCTGTTTTCTTAACTCTTCCATGAATTCTTTTATTTTTCTTTCAAATTCAATAACAAGCTCTTTTGCAACATAAAGATATTCCATTCTTTTTTTATGATAATACATTTTATGCCAGAATCTTCTGATAAACTCATAGATAATGCTTTGCTGCCAGATAGTGTCCTGTGGATATTCTGTTATTAATCTTGGTCGTATTCTTATTTTTGCCTTACCATCTCCTTCTGCAAGAACAAAGCCAGAGAGACTGATTTCAATCACAATATAGGTATAGGTATCAAATATTTTTGTTATTTCCCAGTCTATTGAAAACTGTTCAATATCTTTTTTCTTTTCCCACTTATAATCCTTTTCCTGTATGTATCCTTCTGGTACATTAAAGACCAATCGCAATAGTTCATGGATTTTCTTATACATTTTATCAGGATTTCTTCCTTCAAATGAGATTCCTATTTCTTTAACTGGCTCAAATACATAGTCCCAGATAAGCAGTTTTGTTCGTGCCCATACCATTTTATTACCTCTATATTCTAACTGATTTGCTTTCTGAATCAGTTATTTATTAAACTTCTATTGATTATAGTAATGGACAAAACTAATTAGACTATAATATTTTTGTCCTTACTACATGTGAAGACATAACTATCATATATCAACTCTAGAAAGTTATGTCTTGCACTATATTAATTACTTGTTTCACTGTAATATAAATATATATATTACTTGAACTAAAAAGAGATTATGGGAATAAAAACCGATATCATGATTGGCATAATAGTGGTTGCAATAATAATGCTTATTGTAGGACTGATTATTGGGTTAATATTCTTGGCTGTCAAAGGATTGGCGATATTGGTAATTCTTGTTGGCATATTTATGATGTTTCTCTATCCTGATTCAACTGATATACAGATTGATGGTATAAGTGAAACTGGGATAATCATAGGAGTTGTGGTCATAATGATAGGTTTTGCACTATTATTCCTATAATTTTAGACTAGCAAAATCTTTATTTCTATCTAAAACTTATTAATATAGTACCCAAATACAAAAGAATTTATTGTAAAGAGATTGTGATAGTTATGGGAGTAAAGAGAGGAGAAAAGGATGGACAGGAAGGAGAAAAATCATTCATATTAGGAGATCTTAGTAGACAGTGGTTTTCTGTGGCAGATCCTTCTATAGGAGATAGATTTGCTGATAGTAGAATAGATGATATGCTCGAGAAAAACAGAGGTAAATTATTTGTAATAGCTGCTGGAAATCAATATGGTGAACTGGATTTTACTGGTCCGCCTGGTTCAACTACAAAAATATATTTTCCATTTTGTTTTTGGATACGACGTCAGGGATTTAAAACAGAGTTGTTTGATGAATCTTTTGAAGTTACTCCTATGCATTCTGCATACTATCAACTGACTTCAAAACAAAAAGAAGATTTAGAAGCAAAAATAAAAGCTGGTATTGCATCTGCTGCTCAGTCTGTGAGTGATTATGAATTATTATCACATGATGAGAGAAAGTATAGGGAATTTCTAAGATATTATGGCTATAGAACAAAGAAAGAGACTTCTAAGAAAAAACATGAAACTGAGCCAGATGATTTTAATGACATTGATCTAAGTGAAAAGGAAGATGTGTTAAAAAAACGAAGAGACTATCATGCATTGAAAGCTTTCTTTGTTGATCAGGTTGATGCAAATACAGGTAATGATGCATTGAGACAGATTGTGCAAAGATGGCCTACTATCATAACAGATTTTATGAGAATAACAGATAATCATTTGGATTTGGAAAAAATAAGAACAGATTTGAAAATATCAAAGGCAGAGGCTGTTGTGCTGTTGACAAAGAATAAACTATTCCAAGAATGGCAAAAGATGTTTTTTCCAGAAGTTAAGAATAGTTACGAGAGAATAAAAATATTATTGTCTAGTAGGAAAAAAAGTATTGAAGAATATAGAGAATGGGTAAAACCCTATATTGCTAAGCACAAACTTATAAAAGAGTCTTTATCAGCTACCAGTGGCAGATTAAATCGTGTTACT
>JAZDMZ010000123.1:0-6648 GCA_043800495.1 Candidatus Aenigmatarchaeota archaeon | reverse complement strand
TTTCTCCTGCACAACATGAATTCTGTTCATGTTTGTGCCATCGGTCTGCTTGAGGAAAGATTTGCTTTCCTAAGCCGCCAAATGAATCTCTGATTCATCTGTACGGTGACCGATGGTTGTGCAGAAGTCTTTGACATAGCTGATTTTCTAAATCAGTTATAATAATCTATTAATTAGGCAAGAATAAATAAGTGGCAGTGCAATTGTTGCATCACATCTTATGTCAGCATAGTTTGCATCACAGGATAGTTTTCCCCATGATATTGCTTCCTGTGGTGTTGCACCGCTTAGGCCGCCATATTCTTCTCTATCAGATGTTATTTGTACAAAGTATTTTGCAGATTTTGAGAATTGAAATGCCTGCATTGCATAGTTTTTTGGAACACCGCCTCCTATTATAAAGACACCTAGATGCTCTGCTGACCAGGCAATATTAAATATTTCCTTTAGGTCATCCAGTGCGCTGATTTTTAATGGAATATCCTGTATATAGAACCATATTTGTATACCTAGTCCAGAGTCTGCTAGAGCAGGACAGAATAGAGGGATATTGTTTTTTGAACAGATGTTTAATATTGAATTTTCAGGACAGTGTTTTCCAAATTCATGAAGAAATTCCTGTATTGTCATTGTTTTGATATTTTTATCAATAGTTGATTTGTTACTTAAATCAGTTATTTTATCAATAGCTAAATCTTTTGTTGAAGATTTAGTCATGTTATCAACCATTTTATCAATGACTGATTGTATGAATTTTTCCAGTTTAATATAGACATCTCCTGGCATAAAACAGTCATATATTCTATAGATGCTTTCTTCAGCAAGTTCTTTGTCATCATAATTATCCAATTGATAGTGATGGTGATCCAGTGATTCTACTAGGTCATGGGTTAGATTTGCACCTGTTGTAATCATCACATCTATCCATTTTTTTTCAAGCATGTTGTGAATTATATCTTTCATTCCAGCTGGTGTCATTGCACCTGCAAGTGTCATGAATACTTTACAATCTTTTTCTTTTATCATGGTTTCCAAAAGATCTGCTCCATGGCCTAGGCGTCTTGCATTAAATGCAGTGTGTGTCATCTGCTTTACCAGGTTATCAACAGTTTGATTTTTTACTATTTTTATGTGTTTAATTGGTTTTTTCATACAATAATGATTAGAAGAAGTCTTTTAAGCCTTTTCGAACTTGGCAAGTTTGTCTTGTATCTGGTCTATTATGGATTTTGTAGAATTTGTGTGATACATATATTTTAACTGACCTTCTATTATTGCCTCTTTTTTGATAAATTGTTTTTTTACAAGATCTGTTAGACATGTGCGTATTGTTCGCTCAGATAGTCTTGTAAATTTTAATAGTTGTTTTATTGTCATTGGTCTTTTTTTTAAAAAAGCAAATATTTTTGCCTCATTTTTTCCTACTGAGAGAAAACTTAGTATGTTTTCGTTCTTTTCCTTTGTCATATTATTCCCCATTTTCAACACAAAATTCATATCTGATTAATGAATATAATTGATAGGGTCATATTTAAAACCTATATATATATAATATTATTACATATCTATGCAGATAATTTGCATAGCTTTAAGTAGTTTTGATGTAAACAATTGATAATTGGTATATTATGGCAGATGTAATAGGATGTAGAGATGATTATAGGGATGTTCTAGTTTTGTTTGGTAGTTCTGATACATTTTCTGAGATTAGATCAAAGCCAATTCAGAATATGGCTGGTCATGTGCAGAGATATTTTGATAGATTCTTGGGTAATTATTTTAGAGATGATGTGCCTGTTGCAGAATGGGAGATATCTAAAACATCTGAAGGACATGTGGTTACAAGGTTGTATGGAAAAGACCCTCTTGTTAGAGAGTTTCTAGAAAAAGGAAAAGGAATTGAAAGATATTTTGCTAATTTGTTTGGAAATGGAAGTTATAGAGATGCATTTGATTTTATGTCTTCTAGAGCAGGAAAACTTGTACAGGGTCAGACGGTTCTTGATATGGAGACCTGGCATGAATATTCACCTGCATTATATTCAAGACATAGTGGTGTACCTGTGGTAATGCTAGATGGTAATAGATTTTCAATGTATCTTGGTGGTAGTTGTGTTACATTTTCTAGTGGAAAGGACGTAGCAAATTTTTTATATGATAATGGCTATAATAAGTTTGAGTGTGTTGGAATGACAAAATCTGAACAACAGAGAGTTACTAAAGATATTAAATCTGCCATAAGATTTCATAAATTATCTGATGATTCTAGAAAAAGTGCACTTGATGATTTTTTGAAATTAGTAAACGAATATGAATGTCCTGCTAGTTTCTAAATGGTGAATGTGAATGAGTTTTTGTGCAAATTTATGTGAATATCAAATAAAGTGTTTTCGTTATCAGGATTATGGATGTATAGGCTATTATTTTGTTTCTAGAAATGGCTGTGGAAAGGTTAGCTTTGATGGACATGTTTGTGAACATGAAAAAGAGATTAGAGAGAAATATGTTACTGAGCACAGTGAAGTAAACAAATTATAGATTGGTATAAAATAGCCCCGGGCAGATTTTCGTCCAGGCTTGGAATTCGAACTGCCGTCACCAGGTATCCTTTCTCATTGTCTTTCGACTCAATGCTTTGGATTTTATTTGAACCAAAGCCTGGCATCCATAATCTTGTGAAATAACTGATTTTTATCAGCTATAATACATTTGACCACTAGACTACGGGGCTATCTTTGATAATAGCTGAATTACCTTTATTTTATTTGTTTTGTAATTCAGTTATTAATATATTATTCTAATGTTATATATTATTCTAATGTTCTTTTATATGCTTCAAGTGTTTCGTCAACCTGTTTTGCTATATCAGGACCTGCTTTTTTAAATGAGCTGCTTTGTCTGTATATTCTCCATCTTGCATCTGCTTGTTTTTTATATGCTGTTGCAAATGATGGATTTGTTTCCTCATGTTGTTCTTCAAACAATTTGGCAAGACCATAGAGTATTTGACAAGCTTGCCAATATTGGTGTTTCTGCTCAAACTCAACTGCTTTTTGTCTAAGTGCAGTGTGATATGCTTCAAATGTTTCATCTTCTGGCAATATATTCTCATGTGTACTGATTCTTACTTTTGTTCGTAGATTTTTTATTTGATCCATGGATTTTAATATACACAAAACATTCTTAAAAGTATGATAGTTGTATTACGCCTAGGGCATAGGCTTGGAAGAGATGCTAGAATAAGTACTCATTGCGGGCTTGTGTCAAGAGTATTGGGTGCAAAAAAGATAATATATACTGGTGAAAAGGATGAGCAGTTGTTGACTTCTATTAAAAATGCATCAGAAAACTGGGGAGGAAATTTTTCAGCAGAATATGCTGAGAGTTATAGAAAGATTATTACTTTTTACAAGAAAAAGAAATTTCTGATAGTACATTCTACAATGTATGGAATTTCTTTGCAGAAGAAAATTAAGAAAATTAGAAAACATAGAAATGTTATGTTTATAGTAGGTGGTGAAAAAGTGCCATCAGATGTTTATCAAATGGCTGATATGAATATTGCTGTTGCAAATCAGCCTCATTCAGAGATAGCAGCATTGGCAATATTTATGCACGATTATTTTAGAGGAAAGGAACTGGATAATAAATTTATAAAGGCAAAACTGAAAATAATTCCTATGGAGCGTGGTAAGAAAGTTATTAATAATAAACCTCGTTGAAAATAATTGAATTCTTGCAGAATTTAGTAATAATACTAATCGATATCAATCAGACTTCTTTTTCTTTTGTCAAATACTGCCAATTGTTTATACTTGGCTTTTTTTATCAGAGCCATTCCAGCATCATAACCCTCATTAAGCTGGTTTGTCCAATGGGCATCTGTCCCTATTGTTACAGCTATGTTATGTTTTTTGCACATTTTTAGAATAGCTAGAGATGGGTGTATTTCTTTGATTGGATTTCTCAGTCCACCTGTATTAATTTCAATAGAGAGGTCATTGTCTGCTATAACTTTTACAGTCTCTATTAATACCTTTTTCAGACTTTTCTTAGGTAGATAGGCATCTCTTTTTATCAAATCCAGGTGTGCAATAACATCACATATTTTATTTTTTGCCATTTCTTGGATAGCGGTGTAATAGTCAATGTGTTGTTTATAGATTTCATCATCATTCATCATTCCCCAGAATGCTTTTCTTCTTTCATCACTATACACTACGGTTTGCTGCCTTTTTACAGAATGAGCTGCTCCTAGTATGCAGTCAAAATCATTGTTAGCAATCAATTTTTTTGTCTGTGCTAGTTTATTAGGAAGCCAGTCAATCTCTATACCACATTTTATTTTTAATCCATCTATCTTAAGATTTTGTATTTCTTTTTTTCTTTTGTTCAGTTTTTTTACATCCATACCACAGCCAAATTTATCCAGTGTTTTATCTAAAATTAGATGATCTGTGAAGCAGATTTCAGTAAATTCCAGATTTTTGGCAGCTAGTGCCATTTCTTTTGCTGAAAATTTTGTATCACCAGAATAGTTTGTGTGTAGATGATAGTTTATTTTATTTTTTATAGTTTCACCAAATAGCTGTTTTCTTAGAAAACAGTTATTTTATAGCTAAATGTCTAGTTATGTGGTTTTTTGTATATAGCTATTTTCCTTAGAAAATAGTCATTTTATATTTGTTTCAAGTTATTGAATATAGTGTTATTATGATTAAAAAACCTAAAGTAGATTTGACAGGGGTGGCATTGTCTTCTGAAAAAGCAGAATATATGTATAAAATTGGCTATAGATTTATTGGAAGTCATAGTGCTATTAAGATATGTGAGTGGACAAGGGATTGTATTCGTGGTACGGGTGTTTGTTATAAAAACCAGTTTTATGGAATTGAGACAAATAGATGCATACAAATGAGTCCTGCTGTGCAGTTTTGTGATTTTAATTGCATGCATTGCTGGCGTTCTTTAAATTATACCATGCCTCCAGAAGATTTTCAGTGGGATGCACCAAAATTTATTCTAGATGGTTGTATAGAAGAACAAAAAAAGATTCTTCAGGGATTTTGGGGAAGCGAGGATTCTAAAAAAGATATGCTTGGAAGAGCAATGGAGCCAAATCAGGTGGCAATATCATTATCAGGTGAACCAGCTCTTTATCCTAGATTACCAGAATTCATAGATGAGATATTGAGTAGAAAAATGACTGCTTTTCTTGTTACAAATGGTGCTCATCCTGAGATGATTAAAAAATTACTGAATCATCAGCCTACAAATCTTTATGTCACATTACCTGCTCCTGGTAGAGAGATTTTTATGAAAGAATGTTGTCCTATGACAAATGTAAAAATTAGTTGGGATAGGATTATGGAAACGTTATCACTGTTAAAGGATTTTAAAACAAGAACTGTTATAAGACTTACTTTAAATAAAAAACATAATTTATGTAAGCCAGAGGAATATGCAAAATTATTAGAAAATATACAGAGTAATTTTATTGAATGTAAGGGATATATGGCAATAGGAGGAGCAAGGGATAAAATGGGTCCTGAATTTATGGCAACCCACAAGGAGATAAGAGAGTTTGCAGAACAGCTGGAAAAGCTGACTGGTTATAAAATAAAGGATGAAAAAGAAGATAGTAGGGTTGTGTTGTTGGCTAGAAAATAACAATATATATATCTGCTTACAATTCTAAATATGAAAATAGATAATTTTTAAGATTAGTCATTGTAGTATAAGGGTCTGATGTATGAAAACAGTTGTTATTAGTCTTGGAGGTTCTTTGATTGTTCCTGATGAAATAGATATAGGGTTTTTAGAGAATTTTAGAAAAGTGATTCTTAGTCATAGGGATACGAGGTTTATTATTGTTACAGGAGGTGGAAAGACCTGTAGAAAATATATTCAGGCTGCCAAGGAACTGGGTATTAGTAATCAGGAGGCATTGGACTGGATAGGTATTGCTGCGACAAATATGAATGAGATGTTTGTCAAGGAGATATTTGCCAATGTTGTGAAAAGTGTAAAGCTTTCTAAAAATCATGAAAAAAGGCTAATTGGCTGGAATATGCTTATTGGCTCTGGTATTGCACCAGGCCATAGTACTGACATGGATGCTGTGCTATTGGCAAAAACTTACAAGGCTGATGCTGTTGTTAATCTCACTGATATTGATTATGTCTATAGTGCTGATCCTAAGAAAGATAGAAATGCAAAGCCATTGAAAAAATTAACCTGGAGTGAATATAAGAATTGTATAGGAGGAAAGTGGACACCGGGTTTACATACTCCTTTTGATCCTGTTGCAAGTAGGTTGGCTGAAAAAAACAAGTTAAAGGTTGTTATATTAAATGCAAAAAATATTGATAATTTTAATGCTTTTCTAAAAGAAAAGGATTTTATTGGTTCTGTGATTGGATAACATCTCTAATAATAATTGATCAATGATACCACAATCTTTAAATAAGTTAATCTTATAATAAGATTATAAGAAGGTGATTTCAAATGAATGAAATAGAGATGATAAAAATGTCTTCACGTGGTCAGATAGTGGTTCCGCAGGATATAAGAGAGAAAATGGGTGCAACTGAGGGAACATTGTTTGTAATTTTTGGCACAAAAGATACTATAGTTCTAAAAAAAATG
>JAZDMZ010000093.1:0-4969 GCA_043800495.1 Candidatus Aenigmatarchaeota archaeon | reverse complement strand
GATCCCTTGATATTATAGCAGAATCAGGCTGTTTTCTTGAAGTCAATACAGGTGCTATTGCCAGACATGGTAAAAATTCACCATATCCTTCTTGGGGGATATTGAATAACGCTCTGGAAAGAAATATACCAATAGTTATTGATTCAGATGCGCACAGACCTGAACAGATCAATGGTTACTTTAAAGAAGCTGTAGATATATTGAGAAAAATGGGATTTGACAAGCATATGATACTGACAGAGAAAGGTTGGGAAGAACAATCTCTTTGAGTAAATATTTTTCTTAGAATTTTATCTTCTGATAAATATTCTAAAGAATATTGGTGTTATTACTACTGATATTGCAACAAATGCTATTAGTATACCATAGAGACTGACTGCAATTACTCCTAGTCCTAGTGCAACCTGAGCAACAACAATACCATATTCACCACGTGGCATCATTCCAAATGCCATTATCAGTTTTTCTCTTCCACGCATTCCAAAGAGTCCTGCCATCCATCCAGATGATACTGATTTCAGCACTAGTCCAACAACAACTAGAATTAGTAGAATCCATAAATTTTCCATTAAAAGTCCTAGATCTATTATCAATGCACTGTAGGCAAAGAAAATTGGTATGAAAAATCCATAGCCAATTGCTTTTATTTTTGGCACAATTACAGGTTCTGCAAAAACTGATCTACTCATTGCCATTCCTGCAAGAAATGCACCTGTTACAGCTGCTACTCCTATTCTCTGGCTAATGAATGCAACAACAAACAATATGACCAATGGTATTACAAGCATTACTTCTTCATCCTTCAGTCTCTGGACAACTGATAATATTTTATTGCTTATCTTTTCACCAACTGTAAGAGCTACTACAATAAAGCCCATTACAGTAAATATGAGTGCTACAATTGTCCATATCTGAAATACACCAAATGTGAAAAATGTTGAGATGGCTGCAAGTGCTATGAGTGTTATGATATCATCTGCCATTGAGGTTGTTACCAAAAGTCTTCCAGCCCGTGTTCTTAGTTCACCCATGTCCACAAGCATTTTGATAGGAATAGCAGAGCTTGTTCCCATTAGCACAACTCCTATGACAAGCCCTATTTCAAAAGAATTGAATACTATAAAACCTATTCCAATTCCACTTGCCAATGATACAACTGAGGCTACTATGGCAATGTATGTTCCTGAATATATACCATCTTTTATGTCATCAAACTTTGTGTATAGTCCCATTAGGAACAGTAAAACAATAACACCTATCATTGAAAACAATGATAAGAATTCCTGGCTTCCTGGGTATATTAAATGTAATATAGGTCCAATTAACAATCCTGCTGTTATTTCTCCAACAATATGTGATATTTTAAATCGTTCTGCTATCTGACCAAAAACTTTGGCAGCTATCAGTATCATTGCAATATCAAGAATTATTCGGATTTCATCCATGAATACACCAATAAAATAGTTTTGTTCATAACTATAATACTATTTTGCTTGATTATTTATAAAAGAATAATTATTGAACTAACTTCCTGGTATAGATATGTATTTCTAAAAGCCTGATTTGCTATAATCTGCCTGTGGAATAATGATATCTCTTGCGAATAAAATACCTTTTGCTCCATCAACCCGCGTTGTCATCATACCACAGCCAGCAGAAACATCTTGTCCTTTACTTTCAAATAATGTTGCTGGAATACCTGCTTCTAATAATTTATCTTTGAATTCATTTGGATTATATCTTTTTGATTTTCTCCCCCATTCACACTCATCTTTATGTGAAAAGAGAAAACTAGAGGTCATGTTTGGTTTCATAACTTTAACATAGAATACATCAGTCTGTCCTTTGATAATTTTTGATAATTCTTCTATGTTGTGTTCCATGTTGTTGACTCCATCGATAAGTGTATAATTTAGCGTTACTTTTCCTGGATATTTTTGTACATATTTCTCTGCTTCTTCAATCATTCTTGAAATACTAAGAGATGGTCTTTTTCTAAACCACCACATATCTGGTTCTAGCCATTCTCGTCGTATGGTATCATCAGTAAAATGCAATGACAGCTCTAATCTTGTTGGATAGGGAAGATATGAATCAGTAAGTTTATCTATTGTTCCTAAAGCACCAGCTGTTGCCAAAGAGAATGTTGTATTTGGAACATGTTCTTTATGCTCTTGTATTGTCATTATTACATTATGTCCATACAATGGCTCTCCCATTGCCATGAATGCATATTCAACACAACCAGATGATTTTATTTTTTCCAAATTATTGTCATAGGATAGGGTAAGTTTTATCTGTTTTTCAATTTCAGCTGGAGTCAGACATCCATAAAAAGAACTAAACATGTTTGCACACATATGACATCTATACACACATCCTATTTGTGAAGATAGACACAGTATATACTCTGGTTTGTCGTCATCTCTTCTAGGAATATGAATAAGAGCAGACTCAATACCCACATCTCTGCTTCCTCCAATGGTTTTATTAAATCCTTTTATTGGTGTGTCAAATACATATTTTATAGTACCATCATCAGAATAGCAAGTGGATCTGTATTTCATATCTCAATGATACTGCAAATCTTTTAAAATCAATGACGCCGAGACTGGTTTATTAATAAAATATTAAGCTCCTAGGAATTCTTTTTTACGAATTTTTTGAAATCTTTGATATATCGTTTGAACATATATTGCACAAAAATATGCTCTTGTTTTTTCAGCTGCGAACGCTCCAGAGCATTGTAATAACTGCTTCTATTATCATAAGTTATATCAAGCATTGGGAATCTGTGTTTTTTAAGTACAAAATTCATCAACAGTCTGCTTATTCTGCCATTTCCATCGCCAAATGGATGGATGGAAACAAACTTCAGATGAGTCAATGCCGCCAATTCAACTGGATGTATCTTATTCTTGTTTTTATTATACCATTTAATAAAATCATTCAATAATGCATTCAATTCAGCTGGTACTGGCAGCTCAATTTTGGTTCCACTTATTGCAACCTGATAATTTCTTATTTTCCCTGCTATACCTGGCTTTGTTTCATTAAATAATAAATAATGCCATTTTAAGACAACATTGAGATCAATATCTTTCTTATGGTCAAGCATGAGATAGAAAACTTTTCCATGATGTTCAGCTTCTTTTATATCTCCGGTTGGTTTGTTGGCAGGAGTTATTTTATCATGAAGTAGTTTTGATGTGTCTTTGTAGGTCAGCGAACCACCTTCTATTCTATTTGTGTTGTATGTAAATTTTATCATGAAATGTTCGAGATGTTTTTCTCTTATCTCTTTTGGCATTTTTTGCATTTCGTTTCTGAAATTCCTCTTTATTTCATCAAGTTTTGCATACCACTTTGTTTGATATATTTTATTAAGAAATTCTGCCTTAAGCTCAGTTATGTTCTTAGGTATTTTTTTACCTAGGTATTTCTCTTTCTTTTCAACTTTTTTATTTTTCTTTATACTATGCTCCAGATAATAGAATTCTGTGTTTCCAATTTTTCTTTTTCTCACAATAACCATTTTAGCACCATTGTTTATGAATTCAATACACATACTTACCCCTACTTATATATAAAGTTTATGTTATTCTCTAAAAGGTAGGGGTAAGTATTAATGGCCAAAATCCACATGACGCCGAAACTGGTTTATTAATAAAATATTAAGCTCCTTATATCACATTTCTTTGTCTAGTGAGAATATTGGTCTGAAGCAAATCTTGTCTTTGTCAGAGAACAGTCTTTCTGAGAAAATCATTGCTTTCTTGGGTTTGTATTTCTCAATAAAACTAACAAATGAACGAGTGAGCTTTGGTTTTGCAAGAGATGACTTTATTTCAATAGGAATAATCTTTCCTTTAGATTCTATTACAAAATCAACTTCTGCCTTTGACTTTGTTCTCCAATATTTAATAGCGATATTTTTTTTCAAAAGTTCAGATGCAACGAAATTCTCATATAATATTTCTTTATCCTGCCTGTCTTTTATTGGCAAAAAGTTTTTTGCAACAATATTTCTAAATCCATTGTCTACAAAGAATATTTTTGGCGCTTTTACAAGTTCTGTTCTTTTGTTAGTGTGGAATGGCTGGCTTCTGACAGTTATAAAGGTTTTTTCAAGAATGTTCATATAATTCAATAAATCCTTGTAATTAAATCCTGTAATATCCGAGAGCTCATTGTAATTAATAATATTTCCTGTTTGTAAAGCAAGCGCATAGATTAATTTGCTCAATCTATGATCTTCTGGAAGATTCAGAATTTCTTTAATTTCTTTGAGAAAATATGTGTTGTAGATATTTCTCAAGACAGTTTCTTTCTCATCCTTGTCTTTAGACAATATAACTCTTGGATAACCTCCAAAAATACAAAATTCATTAAAATGCGGTATTATTCTATCTATGATAGGTTTTGTTAGTTTTCTTTTCAGATAAATATCAAACAATTCTGGATCTTTATGCTTCAGGAATTCCTTAAACGAGAACGGATATAGATGAAATACAAATATTCTTCCAACCAGATATTTTATACTATGAACAGAGAGACTTGTTGCAGATGAACCAGAAATGATTATTTTGGTATTGTGGTTATCATAGATATATTTTAATTGCTTTCCTCCTTCTTTGGCATACTGAAATTCATCAATAAAGAGATAGTCATATTTTTTTACATGCAAATCTATGAATGCTTTTATATCTTCATTGAACAGTTCTAGTGTCTCTCTATCCTCAAAATCAAGAAATGTGGCATTCTTGAGATTGTCAAATATATTTTTCATTAATGTTGTTTTGCCGCTCTGTCTTGGACCAATAACTGCTATAATCTCCTTCTTTCCAAGATACTTCAAAATATCCCTTTCCAAAGTTCTATTTATGTACATTTTAACCCTGCTAAAATTTATATTATATAAATAATAGCAATTGGCATATTTAAAGGTTTACTATGAAAAAGAAAGGCG
>JAZDMZ010000084.1:0-7146 GCA_043800495.1 Candidatus Aenigmatarchaeota archaeon | reverse complement strand
ACTCAGCTGGAATAATATCCAAAACCTCTGTGAGTATATTATCATTTATCTTTTTGGCAGACCAGCCTCGTTTTTTCAGTCTTTTCTTGAGAACAAATGGATCACATCTCAATATTATAACTAAACAACATGAAGCTATTTTTCTAAAATCAAGCAAATGAGCCATGTGACCTTCTATGATAACCAAATCATCAGATTTAGCTATTTTTCTGTTTAACTGAAGTGCAGCTATTTGCCTAGTAACAACCTTTTGCAGATCCTTTATATCAACTATTCTAGTATTTCTAGAGATATCCATGACAGAACTTACTCTATGTTTTTTCACTGAATCAGATATGGATATTACACTTGCACCTATCTCTTTTGCAACCATTCTAGCAATAGTACTCTTACCAACACCAGGCACACCAGATAAAGCAATTATTTTCATAATAACCAATGTATTTGCACTTTTTAATAAATGCCAAGCTAAATAATTTGGGGATAGAATGGAATTCAGTTTCCAAAACAAAAAAATAATACTCAACAAAACACTCTCAGAACTTGATAACTTTGTGATCAGATTTACAAAGTTACTTGACCACTTTAACGTGAAATATGTCATAGTTTCTGGATATGTTTCCATAATTTTTGGAAGAAGCAGACATACTGAGGACATTGACTTACTCATAGAACATTTGTCATTTGAACAATTCGAACAGCTCTGGAAAAATGTATTGATAAAATTCGAGTGTATCAATACAGATGATCCAAAAGAAGCATATCATAATTTCCTGACTGAGAATGTTGCCATAAGATTCTCTGAAAAAGGTATATTTATTCCAAACATTGAATTCAAGTTTGTGAAAACAGATCTGGATAAATGGACACTGGATAATAGAATAGAATTAGCATTAAGCAACTCAACCCTTTTTATATCGCCAATCGAATTACAGATAGCTTTCAAGTTATTCCTGGGAAGCGAAAAGGATTTTGAAGACGCAAAACATATATATAATATATTCAAAGACCACTTGAACAAGAAACTGTTTGGAGAATTCCTCCTAAAACTAAGAGTTGAAAAAATAGCAAAACAGGTGTTATCATGAACCTGCCAAATATTGATTTAGAAGAACTCAAAAAAGACAGAGAAAAAAACCATGCAGAACGCATGAAATTCATAGACATGTATACAGACTGGCTTAAGAAAACACCTAATGAAATATGGTCAAAACAACACGCTAATTTTATAGACTCAGGTATTACCATAGTAAATTCTAGAATCATTAACAAAAAATCAGAGAAAATATAAGAATTACAACCAGTCACCAAACAAATTCTTTCGTCCAAAATAAATCAAAACCAATAATACAATTGCAAATCCAGCTGACATAGCACCTGAAAAACTATTTAGTATAAAATATGGTATGCTCAATAACAATGAAAATACAGCCATCACAAAACCCAACATACCAGCCCATTTATGCAATTTCCATAAACCATAACCTACTAGGAATTCTATTATACCAAGACTCACTGATGTTACTCCTATCATAAAAATAGCAATATCTCCTTGCATTAATACAGAGGAAAATGCTGTTATAAAACCAACTGAAAAATATGATAAATACACCATTAAAAATCCAGAAAATATTGATATTAACCCAAGCATAATATACAAAGCACCTGCTATTTTCAAAGCAGCCATGTCTCCAGGTATCTTAGCTGACTGAGAAAATATTTTCTTAGCTGAATGAGAAGATGTTTTCTCTGATTTATACTGAGCAGGAATTGATTTTACTAATGGTATCTTTTTTGCTATTTTTCTATGAACTAGTTTTCTAGATCTCTTTGCCATACTATTCTATTGTTTAGTCTAATATAAAAGGATTTTATAGAAATTCATGTAAGAATAACAATATGAGAACTATGGTATGTTTACCATAACTCTAGTTAATAACATTATGTGGCATAAATTCAATGTTAAGTCCAAACAGTCGGTGTTTATTGCTTTAAAAGTATTTTGATGTAACAAATTTTATGAGAGAATATAAATCTAGATTACAATTTGCTATAGAACAAGCAAACACCTGTATAAAAGATATGTGGTCAACAGAAAAAGATGTTGATGGAACATATTTATCAAAAAGTACACGGCTTTTTTGGGCAGGATTCTATATTCTTGGTTATCCAGTACTTGTGGCAGAGTGTTATCCAGGACCAGACGATTTAGTGAAAAATGGAACTGCATATGTTAAAACTGATAAGAGAATAGAAGAAGAAATTTATTGGTCAGTACCTGGTGAGAATATTGATAAATAGAATTATACAAAATGACACCGACTAACTTCTTCGTCTACTTCATAAGATTGACATTTTTAGATGTTGGTTAAATTAACGTTATATACAAACGCAAATTCTAAGACTCATTTTGACTCGTCTAAATTGCTTGTAGAATATAGTTCCATTGCTTCGCAGTTCAGTTAAATTATACACATTACGGCATTGTGGTCAAGCAACTTCTTGAAGCCTTAGACATTATTCATACTGCTATTCTTTTGAAAATTTCTACAAAGCCTATAAAAGTATTTGCACCATATTAATTTCATGACAGACACACTTTCTGAGATATGGACAGAGAAATATAGACCAAAAAAACTAGATGATATTGTAGGTCAAAAAACAATTGTTGGTAAAATAAGGACTCTTATTGAAAGAAAATCAATTCCACACTGTCTATTCACAGGACATGCTGGTATTGGAAAAAGTACACTAGCCTTTGTTATATGCAGTGAACTGTTTGGCAAAAACTGGAAAAGCAATTTTCTTGATCTAAATGCCAGTGATACAAGAGGAATAGATACCATAAGAAGCAGAGTAAAGGACTTTGCAAGAACAGTGCCAATTTCAGGCACTTTTAAGATAATATTTCTAGACGAAGCAGATGCATTAACAAAAGATGCTCAACATGCACTAAGAAGAATAATGGAAAACTACTCAGATCACTGCAGATTTTTCCTAAGCTGCAACTATCTCTCAAGAATAATCCATCCAATCCAATCAAGAACAGCTGTGTTTAGATTTTCTCCACTAAAAGAACAAGAAGTAATGGATCATATAAAAATAATAGCAGCAAAAGAAAATGTAAAAGCAGATGAAAACACACTAAGAGCAATATTCAAAGTTTCTGAAGGAGATCTCAGAAAAGCAATAAATATACTTCAGATGGCCTCTCTTGAAGAAAACATAACAGAAGAACATATATATGATATTGTAAAAAAAGATTCAGAACAAACCAGAAAAATGCTCAACCATGCAATGTCTGGAAATTTTCTAGAAGCCAGAAACTCATTAATAACCATGCTTGAAAGCATATCAGGAGAAGATGTTATAAAAGAAGTTCATGAACAGTTATTTCACCTAGATATATCAGATCAGCAAAAAATAGTACTGTTGGAAAAAGTAGGAGAATGTGAATTCAGACTAGTAGAAGGCTGTAATCCAAGAATACAAATAGGATCTCTGCTGGCACACATGGCACTGAATGCCAAGAAATAACAATAAAAACCCATATAGAGGAGTATATAGTACGAAGTATATTTTCTCGAACAAATGATGCTTCGTACATATAGTTATAACAAAATATCATATTCTAAATAGTTTTGTTCATAACTATATTTATAATATCTGCCAAGAAGCAGCTATTGATGAAATAACTATTCTAAAAATAGTTATATGCAAATGCCGGGGTGGCTCAGTGGTAACCCTTTCCGCTTTCAGCGCAAAGCGTTAACGGAAAACTCACGAAAGAGCGCCAGACTCATATTCAAAATATGAGTACTTAGAGTAGGATAAAAAATTCTGCTCAATGACGAGATATCTGGAGGTCGCGGGTTCGATCCCCGTTCCCGGCATTTTCATAATCCAGAAAGAAAAATAGCTATTTTATCCTTTCTCTCTATTTTATATTATGATAATTAATGACAGAGTATATGGCACAGTTAAAATAGATGAACCTGTTTTATTAGAATTAATCAATTCAAAACCAATCCAGAGACTAAAGGGAATAAATCAAGCAGGTGCTGCTCAGTATACAATCAAAGGAAAAAATGTTTCTAGATATGAGCACTCTCTTGGCGTCATGATACTTCTTAAAAAACTCAATGCCAGCATAGAAGAACAGATAGCAGGTCTTTTACATGACATACCACACACTGCATTTTCCCATGTCATAGACTTTGCTTTTCCAAGCAAAGATCATGATTTTCATGAAAAATTCCATGAAAAAATAATAAACGAATCAGAAATACCAAATATTCTAAAAAAACATGGAATTGATACAAACAAAATACTGGATAAACACAACTTCCCTCTATTAGAAAAAAAACTTCCTGACCTATGTGCAGATAGAATAGATTATACATTAAGGGATATTACAGCAGTATATGGTAATTTAACTGATTTGCAAAGCAAATCAGCTATTGAAATTCATAAAAAAATAACCAGGTATATTTCTACATTGATTGTGTATAAGAATGAAATAATTTTCTCCAATAAAGACATGGCAAAAGAATTTGCAGAAGATTTTATAAAATTTGATGAAGAATCATGGTCACATCCAATAGAAGTCACACTATTCCAGCTATTGGCAGATGCCATGAAACTAGGACTTGATTCTGGAATACTAACAGAACAAGATCTTTTCCAAAACGATGAGTTTGTATACAACAAACTGAAAAATTCAAACAACCAACAAATTCTTAAAAAACTAGAAATGATTAGCCCAAATCTGGAAATAATTGACAATCCCAATGACCATGATTTTTTCTCAAAAAACAAACTCAGATATGTTGATCCTAAATTTATTATCATGACTAAATTGCAAAGCAATGAAGCTAGAGACACAACATTGCAAACAAAAAGAGTATCTGAAGAATTCCCAGACTTTCTTGAATTCATGAATAAACACATTGAGAAAATAGAAAAAGGCAATTTTATAAAAATAAAGAAATGGTAGATTAACTATTCTGAAAGAACAGCTATTTGTATTAAACATTGCTTTCAACATCAATCATGCTAAATCTATACTCATAAGAAAAATAATAAACTACTCTTTTTTTTTCTAACAAAGAATAATTATAAAACTGACCTAAAAGAACTGGGTTGAATTTATCACGCAATTCAATAGGAAAATCTTCTATTAATCGGTTATGGATCAGTAACAAACCTCCTTCCTTCAAAGCTCTATATGACAAATGATAAGCTGATTTATCTTTAGTATATTCACATGTAAAAGCAGAAACATCAAACGAAGCCTCTTGTAACTGTTCTGGAAATCTTCTTCCTGAAAAATCATGATCTATTAAACTGGTTTTTAATCCAATTGAATCACAAAACTTACTGAATTCAATAGCCGTCTTTTTCTCACCATCTTCCAAACTATAACCAGGACATACTGCTGGATGTGCAAGAATACTTGGCATCATAACCACTACTTTACCTAATTCTGGATCATCATATCTTTCCAATTTCTCCATGTCATCTTTTCTAAGACAACAAAAATCACAGTTAGAATCATTCCCATATAACATATCCACAAAAACCCATTCTCCTCCTCTTAGTCTAGATAAAGTAGTTTTAGCTTCACTATCTATGAAAAATCTATAATGATTTGGATTTTCAGAAAAAGGTGCATATGCACCAGCCCAGTAAATTCCATGATATGGTTGCTGAGAACGTCCATCTAATAACAAATAAAATATATCTGTTTCCAATTTAATACATTCCTGGAGTGGTTTTTTGAATTCATCAGAATCTTCATCCACGTTATTTAATTTAGCAGTATTCAATATAGCAATTTGTTTATCAATTTGACGAATTGTATAATCTAATTCATCTCTTTTTTTATCCAAAACATATCTAGACAATTTTGACATTCATCATCTTCCCCCATATATGAATTATATATTTTATTAAGAATCGTATATTTAAACCCAATTATAGTAATGGACAAAACTAATTAGACTATAATATTTTGTCCTTACTATATTCATGGTCAATGAAATTGACCTGAATATTCAGGTTGAATGAATTCAACCATAATATGTAAGAAGCATGTATAGTGAAACCACTGTTAGTGGTTTCACATATAGCTAACAACAAATTATTTTGTTGTATAGCTATAAACTCTAGAAAGTTATGCTTCTTACTATATCTCCAGTAACATATTTCTAGAACAATCCTATATAACTAGAAAATTATGTCTTGTACTACAAATAAAGAAAAACTAAAAGAAATAGTCATTCATACTGTTTCTAAATCTCTCATTCTGGTCAGCCTCTGACATGCGTTCATTTATCCTAGTATCTTTTTTTGCAAATCGTAATACTTCCCTTAGGATGACCGCACGCTGATCAATTGTCAATTCCTCATCATATGTATCAACAATCTCCACCAATCCTTGTATATCAGTTGTACTCTTCTGATTTTTCAATATCTTCAACACATTTACCAACAGACCAAATCGTTCTGAATCCATGCAGTTCACCCCTTTTATTATAACCAATATTTAGGTATTGGTTATCAATCACTCAACTAATTTGAAAACAAATCAGTTTTTTATTGGATCAATACAGATGTATTGGATGTCTCTCCATGTATTATTTTTTTCTAACCTGTATGCATGTGTGAAATCCTTTCTAACCTATTCTTCTGATTTATTTTTCTAGATTCTTGTTTTTCTATTACTGAACCTACTTTTATTTTTTTTACTTTCTGTTTTTCTTATTCCTAACTGATTGTATGACATCAGTTTTTACTTTTCTATTTTATTTATTTATATTTTATTTCTGATATAATTTCACACCAAGAATACTGTTAATGGTATTCTTGTCTATCTTCTCAGTTATGGTAAAAACCAATACTGATTTTTTTCTCACCATAGAGATTTATAACACCACTCAATTCTATATTTAACCCACTAACTAATAATCATTACAATTGAACACTATATAACATTATCATCCAGGTGGGAAATGTAACTCAAAAATAATTAAGTTTTACCTATTAGGTAAAATATCCTTTAACCATAAGGTTAAAAGGATTTATAACAATTTATTATTAGCAATAGAGGGAAATAGTGAACCAAATAAATAAACCTGCTATGAT
>JAZDMZ010000080.1:0-2678 GCA_043800495.1 Candidatus Aenigmatarchaeota archaeon | reverse complement strand
ACCAAATTCTGAACTTACGAACCACTTCTTCAAAGAACTCAGCAATTGTTCGAAAGTCTCTTACTCCTAATACTTCCAATACACTACACTTAAACACATTCGGCTTCAATCCATCAACTAGCAACTTGCATAACTTGGACTTCCTCACATTTGGGTCCCTTTTCTTAATTATGATTATGATATATATATAATATATATGATATGATATGATTTCATGGGAAAATTCTCTCATGAAATTGATGCTCATCTTCTTGTTGAATATACCATACCGGCGCAAAAACGAAACTATTGGACTATATTGAATCTACAGTTTGAGCCTACTGTGTAAGAGTAAGAGTAAAGCTCCTCTACTGTTTCTACGGTATCATTCTCCGTTCCGCCATGATAGAAAATTGATGAAGCAACTCTTGTGTCAAACTTTCGACGATAGGAATGTTGGATCAAGTAAGAGTAATTCTCCACTCCTTGATGTTTTGATATTCTCTTTTGTCTCTTTTTTCTTTTTTTTAAAAATAAAACTCTAATTGCTATGACTTTCTTTTGTCTTTTGTGTTGATACCAACCTGAAAGAACAAATAAAAAGAAACAAATAATACATGATACTAGAGTGCTCTTAATTTATTTTATTTATAAATAAACAACTCTATTCTATTATATTCTTTTAATATTAAATGAAATATAATAATAGAAATAAAGTCAATAGTATAAATTAAGAAATATAGTGCCAATAATAATAATAGTACAAATAATAAAGTAGAAATAAAATAAAGTCATAGCAATTAGAGTTTTATTTTTTAAAAAAAAAGAAAAAAGAGCCGTATAAGCTACTACTTTCAGAAAGATTTGCTGATTACTTGACAAACACAAACACGCATAGTTGGCAAAATATTGGCATCTTTGCCAGGAACAATGAAATGTAGATCATGGTGTAGGCTCAAACCATAGATTCCCATATAATCGAAGCATTTTATACAGAGAAGAAATCCTTTGTTTGGGATGTGGCAAAATCTATAGAAAAAAATAAACAAAAAGAAGAGACACAAAACCTGTTATACTTGACGCCAAAAGACTTCGCAGAGGAGTATTGATGTTTTCTTTCGGCTATAATAATATCGCGCAATAAGTCTGATGAACCATGGCAGCGTGAACGTTGTCTGTTGCAATGAACAAACATCTGCTCAAAGGACTGCAAAGAAAATCAAAAAATCAAAAGCAAACCTCTTCCAGCAAGTTATACATCCTCAATTTGAACTTTGAGACAAAAGCGGGGATATTGCAGTAAATATCTCTCATATACAAATTATTGAATAATTTTTTGAATGCATGTTCTTTATCATATACTCTAAAAAATGAAAACCATGAAAATATAAAAAAATACCTCTCTAAACGACGTGAATGAAATAATATTTTAGCCATGTTGAATAGAAGTGCGGCATATATGTGATACATGGAGATCTCCATATCATTTAAGATAGCTGGTCCTTTTGTGTATACTAGCTGTTGATACCAACCTGAAAGAAAAAATAAAAAGAAACAAATAATACATGACACTAGCAGGAATACTTTCCAATGCCCCTTGACACTTTCCCATGCTATTTGTTCCATTAGCATCCTTAGTTGTATGGTGAAGTAACTATAAAAAAATGAAAATATATCAATAAACCTTCTCATAGATGCAAAAGACTTGGAGCATTGAGTATCTGACGGGGTAATTGGTCCAAATAACTTGCGTTTCCTCCCAATGTGCTTTTTCATTTTGCACACTCGAATGCAATCAATTCCTAGATAAAAATTAAAAGGAAAAAAATATTAAATGAACAAAGGAAAAACAATAGTAAAATGACATACCTACTAGAGAAAGTTGATTTAGCGAATGCATAGAGCAAGGAGCCACCACAAAGTATTCAGGCTTAAGGCAAAAACATTGAGCCGATAAGAAGAATTCATACATGGGTGTGTTGCAATTGTATCTATTTTGCGCCATCTCGTTTTGCTCTGAAAGAAGAAAATAGTGTCGTGGTGTCTGAAAGACAATATTTTTCAATGATGTTGGAATGTCTTTTTTTCTGCAGAACCTATAGTCACCTATGAAAAAAATAATAAAAAAAGAAAGATACCTAAGGCATCTCTGTACATAGAACTTGATTGTTTCACTCTTGAGTAAAGGTTTAGACATTGATGATCAAAAACGAAGAAGATAGGCGCTCTAATATGTCCATACCCAATCAAAACATCTAATTCTTTTATGATCCAGGGGAAAAAGAACCACAATTCCTTTTCATCATGAGAAAGACAGGAAGCAATAGTAGCGGGTAATCCATAACCTAAAGAACCATTCACAGGAATCAACTTTGATCTAATTGCTGATACTGACACTTCAGCGTCCGCCCAGAGAAGCATGCATCCTGGCTCCGAATTAGTCCCTTTCAGCACCGGAAGGATGTCCAAAATGTTGATGCATTGGGTTTTGCACACATATAGAGCACTCCAGTATCGAACTCCAGCTATAAAAAAGGCAAAAAAGGCAAAAAAATACACATTCCGCACTTTTTCAGCTTCTGAGCTTCCGATTTAGCTTCGCTATCAGTGTCGAAAACTAGTGTAATCGTCATGACGTGCTAAGGTGAAAAAAGGGAAGAAAAAAGAAAAAAATACATCACAGTTCTTGTTTGTATTAC
>JAZDMZ010000077.1:0-8945 GCA_043800495.1 Candidatus Aenigmatarchaeota archaeon | reverse complement strand
GTCTGTCCATCAATGTATGTTGTCTCTATGTTATCAGTTCCTGCGACAATCTTTGTAGTAGTTCCTGAAAATACATCCCTTAGATCTACAGATGACGATGTTGAACCATCTAAACCTACACTTGTTACTTCAAACATGTGTGTGAAATCGCCTGAATCTAAGATAATATATTGATCTCTTGAAGCAGTTGCGTTTTCTACAACGAGAATTGCATCACCGCTACTATCATTAAGACCAAATACAGTACCACTACTTGTGGCTTTATATGCCCAAGTTATTGATTGCGTACTACCTGCTTCTGGTGTAATTGTTGCTTGCATTAGATTGACTCCTGAGTTCTTAACCTCGAACACATCTCTGGATGAAGCTGTCAAAACATCTATTTTTGGAGCATCAAAAGCTACATAAAAAGTTTTCCATAGACCATCCTGGTATGAATTACCAGCTGATATGAAATCCTTTGTTGAAGCTGTTGCGCCATGATAAATAGTGAACCCTGACAACTGACCAGTTGCATCAACTGCACTTGTACTTAATGCGACATAAGTTCCATCAATTGGGTCTTCTGCATCACCTAACTTAGCTTTTGAACCATGCTGAAGAGTTATCTTCTCAGCACCGATCAAAATCTTAGCAGAATTTGCACTTGGATCTGTAGATGATAAGTAATATACATCACTTACATATACATCAAGACCTGCGATCTTGTTTGAGGTACTTCTTGTTATAGTCCTCTGATCCTCTGTTGTAGATGATTTAACCTTAACAATTGCCTGTGTTGAGCTGGATGCACCTACCATAGTTACTTCATAAGTGTTTCCACCTAAAGTCAATGTATAAGTTTCTCCTGCTGTTAGAACTTTTGTCTCAGCACCTCCTGCTAATACCAACTTGTTGGAAGTTGCAGATGCTTCATGGAAAGTTGTTCCAGATTGAACTGTAAACTCTTTTCCAAAGAAAGTCATCTTTTCTCCTATCGCAAGAGTATCGTTTATAACCTTTTCGAATGATACGTAAGTTTTATAAAGATATTCTGTTGTTGTTGGAGAAGTTGTGAATCTTCCAATGTTATATGCAGGGTCTGCTGTTGAACTTGAACCTGGTCTATCAAAGGAAATGTTATAATTTGCGTTGTTACCATCATATGGAGTCAAGTAGATATATTGCTTGTAATTTGCCTGATTTCCGTTTGAGTCCTGGAAAGTTCCTTTTTTCAAAAGAGTTTCCATGTCAGTTGCAGTCATTGTTGACCTAACACCGCTTTTTCCTAAACTATCTTTAAGATAAAGTTTTGTGTTAGTTGTTGCAACTGCTTTTCCCTCACCGTTTACTGTACCAACTGCTGCTGATCCAGGGCAACTAACAGTTTCTTTTGTTACTGGAGCACCTCCAAGTCTTGCTGCGACATCTACTGCGCCTACAACATCACTTGGTAATGCACTAGCACCAACAACTATTAGTGTGTTGACAGATGAACCGTCAACAAATGGTTTTGGGTATTCGCTCAAACTTGCTGCTGCGAAAGCTACTGTACTGCCAGCCATAAGTACTCCTAGAGCACCTGCGACTAGAGCTTTTTTGATTTGCATATTTTTTCACCAATTCTGACAAGCCCTCTGAAATAAAAACCAGAAAATGGAATGCAAAGCATTCCACTTAGGTTGTAAATAAAGTTTATGATTTATTTACAACAAAAAACGATGAATAGTTTCATTATCAAGAGACAATTTATCCACACAGAGGATTTTTTGTTTTTCATTTATCATAGAGCAGTTAAGTATAATATTTTTCTTTATAGCTGATCTGAAAAGAGCAACTATTTTTATTAACCGTAAATTTATTAACCATAAAAAAACGGTTAAATATGATATATATTTGTTAATAATTTATATGATTAAATTGTGTTTTTGTTTTTCTTGAAAGTTATTACAATTATTGTCATTGCAATTTAGGATTTGTTGTTAGTTGTTGTTAATTGTTATTATTTTTTATTTTAAACTAACATCTATATGTTTCCGCACCCTATATAAAGCTACCCTGAAACGTTCATTGACTTTTTGGAACAATCAAACAAATCAAAATATAGACAGTAAATATATACATTTAACAGATTATAAGGCATATTTACTCTTAATAATGTTTATTTAACTATATTCATACCTAACACAAACAATACTACAAAAAGTTTCTATTTAAAGTTATTTCAACACATTTTTATTATGAGAACAATAAACAAGAAAATAATTTGTCTTGTAATAATATTTTTAGGAATATTTTTAATACCAAAGGCATTTGCAGCACCTATTCTTGAAACATCAAACTCAATCATAAACATAAAAGATGACAATTCGATAGAATGGTCAACTATTCTAAACTATTCAGAACAAATAGATAAAAGTGATTATTTTATTTTCACAAGAATCTATGATGTAAGAGTATATTCAAATAATGAAGATGTTATTCCATTTGAATTGGTTCAAAAAGACGTTGGCTCATTAATAATAACAAAAGATCTTGCAAAATATAATACAACACTAATAAGATATGAATTTAAATCTAACAATCAAGTAACTGGATATGATTCTTTTAGAGTATTCAGACATGGTCTTTCAATAACAGACAATCTAGAATATTTTTCTATAACAGTAAAACTACCTGTTGGTGCAACATTAGTTGACAAACTGAAACTAAAGGGAACTTCAATGGCACCATTTGAACCAGCATATGGTCAAGAAGGAAGTGATGGACAAAGAATTCTTGTGTCATGGGAACTAAAAAACCCAAGACTAGGTGAACCAGTAAACATCATTCTATTATATGAAAATATACAGCTTGGTCTTGAGATTAGTTTTGTAATATCAATTATATTCATATTAGTAATAGGATCAGTATTGGTAACATATTATTTTAGAAAGATGAAATTTGATATGAAAAGCATACTAAGTGTTCTATCTGATGGCGAAAGAAAAATAATGGAAATAATTATAAGAGAAAAGAAAGTTGATCAAAGAATAATTGTCAGAGAAACAGATTTTTCAAAAGCAAAAGTATCAAGAATAATACAATCACTGACAGCTCGTGGACTAATAGATACAACGCCAAAAGGTCGAACAAAACTCATAGCAATAAAACCTATGAAAAAAACACTTTTCCAAATAGTAAATAGATTTAGAAAAAAATACAAAATAAGTAAACTAAGATTAAGCAAAGAACAGGCATTAGAACTAACACAATTTCTAACAGACATAGTAGATTCTCTTAGCAAAGAATCTAAAGAAATGGAAATGAAAGAGCATACTAAAACAAAACAAATAAAAATATCAGGAAAACTACAAACATTATACAATGATATAAAAATACTCTATCCAACATTAGATGAAAAAATGGGTAGCTATAACAAAAAAGCAAATGACATAGAAGAAATGATACAAAAAGTTAAACAAATTATCAATAAAAAACATAGACACCAATTTGAACAACTGCTACATGAAAACAATCTTTCAATAGATATTGCAAAAGATTTTCCAAACATGATAATAGATAATAAAACAAAAGCAAACGATGACTATAAAGATTTCTGGGAACTTCATGGAAAGAAAATACTAAAAATAAGAGAATCCAAAGCATTGACTCCTCTTATACAAGATATAGAAAAGAATCGGGAAGAAATGGAAAGAATGATATGGGATCTTAAAGAATCTCTTGAAATTCTAAGAGAAGAAATAAGAAAATCCTACAACATTCTTGTCAAGGATTTCTATAAGGAGTAATCTAACTGTTCTATGAAACAGAATAGCTACTTGACATAACTCTTTAGTTTTATATTTTTTTCTCAACTGATTCAAGTATTGGTTTTCCATAGACACCATCATAGCCAGCAATGAAACTGACATTACCTACACGCATACGCATGATAAAATCTACCAGCTTTTCCTTGGCAACATTTTTTAACCCAGCCTCAGAAACATTTAGAAGAATATTCATTTCATTTCCACAATTTTTTATAAGCATATTGTATGTATCATTGACTCGTTTTGAAGTAACACCAGCACCATAGACAAATCCTATACTTTCTAACAATGGAATAAATGATTTAAATGGAATATTATTCTTAGGAACATAACCTTCTGGTCTATCAGCTAATTCTTCTACTCTATTAAGAACACCAATTGTCATTGGCTTTTTGCAAGATGGACATATTTTTCCTATATTATTTGATTCAAAAGGTGACATTGAAACTTTGCATGCTCTATGCCCATCAAAATGGTATTTTCCTTCTTCTGGAAAAAATTCAATTGTTTCTACAAAATTCTTTTTTGTTTTTATAGCATCAATTATGTTCTCATAAGTTACATTCTTTAGATCAAAAACACAACATTCTCTGCCTATTCTATTGGACAATGGCGAATGTGAATCTGAAAATGATACAAGAGTATATTTATCCAATGATGCTATTCTCCAGTTCATTGCAGGGTCTGAATTACCACACCAGACAGGAATACCATTTCTTCTGACATAAATTACATGATTTGGTACTGTAACACAAAATACATTATCATCAAAATCAATCCATTTCTCAGTATGATTATATTTTTTCATAGAAGACGGAACAATTGCGTGTTTATTATGTCTTATGAAATAAATTACCCAAGAATCATTTCTTTGTTTGTATATTTTTTTCTGGTATGGACTATTAAATGGTGTGCCCTTTGTCTTATGGAGTTTATAATAAGCAGACATACCTATTTTCAGAGCTATTTCTAGTAAATCATCACGCAACTTAATAGATGTTGTGGTTGCTGACAATCCTTTTCCTCCTCTTCCATAAATATGACCATCGCCTTTGATGTAATAGTCTAATAAAATTTGGAGGTGATTCTTTGACAGAGCCTTTATATCAGATGGCACAAATTTATCATAACATTTACCAAATTGTCTCAAATAAGAAAATAATTGATAGTCTCTTACCCTAAGTGTATGAGTTTTTCTACTGTAGAATGTAGTATAACCAAAACTCTCTAATATTTGTGTCATTTCATCTATAAGTTTTTCGTTTGTGTTTGATATACAGATATTATAATCTCCATTTTTTCCTTCTGATGTCCATCCCTCTGCGATCCAAAATCCAAAAAATTTCAGCCATTCTTTCATAGAAATACTCTTGGTCTGTTTTTTTCTAAGTCCTTTGTAATATCTACTTCCATGTTTCATTTTAACAAACGGTAGAGAGAAATGGTCTCTTTCATCACCTTTCCATATACCATCTTTTTTAAAACATTTTGATTTACCGAATAAATGTTCTGCTTCTTTTAAGAAAAACGGTTTTGGATTTCTAAAATCACAGGTAGTTACAAAAAGCCTATGGTTTGGAGTAACTAGTAGATCAATTCTCTTTGTTTTTAATCTATACATTTTTCCTTTGTGTTTGTATTTATGTATTTTTGTTGGCTGCTGAAATTCAATATTGTTATCGTTTGCATTCAATGTACATATTTTATCTGTATAAGTTACATCAATAAATTTCTTCCAACCATTATCAGTTAAAACTTCTGTCTCTTCATCATAACACGATAGTCCGGTTTCCAATGCATGTATATATTTTGATTTTTCTTGAAAACACTCTTCTACTGAATCAAAACCAGACATGCTTCCAAGCAAACCAAACCATGGTGTCCAAACATGACTAGGAATTATCATAATATCTCTTGAAATAGACATCATATTTCAACCAATTCAATAGAACTAAATCCAAATATAGGTCTGCCATCATAATCAATCCTACCTTTTGAACTTAACCAAGATTGTATTTGTTCAGCAATTTCTAGATCAGGTGCAAGAATGACATGATGAACTCTTCTACCTTTTCCATCCTGTGTATATACAAGTGATATCTCTGTACTTGGAATAAATTTCATACCATTGTATTCATAAATACCGTTTTTCCAAACTAGTTTTTGCTTAAGTTCTTTGAACCAATGAGGATGCTGAAAATCTCCTGTTCCTAGTACAGTAAGACCTTTTGATTTTCCATGAATTGACAACCCATCTAGATCAGAATTCTTACTTGTTGCCCTAGAATACTTTGAATGCAGATGTAGATCAACAAATTGAAGATTTTTTTCCATAGTTAAAACCATATATGGGCTCGGCAGGATATTCATAACCTTTCCATTGCGGAAGCGTTGTTTTCGCTAACGTTTTCACTCAGAAAGATTTTGCGAATCTTTCTGGTGACTTAGGAAAGCTTTGCTTTCCTCAAGTTGCGCGCTTGCTTGCGCAAAAAGGTTAATTTGAACCTGCGACTCCCTCCACGTCAAGGAGATGTCATTTGTAGTTTGCTTTCTGTAAACTGAAATCTTAAAGACTTTCAGTCTTTGCAGATAACCACTAGACCACGAGCCCGTTATCATACTGTTTACAAAGAAAATATAAAAGCCTAATAACACCTATTCTATCATGGATAAAAAACAGATAATCAAAGATATTGAAAAAATCTCAAAAGAAATGATGGCAAAATCAAAGGCAAAAGGCCATGATTTTCCACATGTTAGAAGAACAAGAGTATTTGCATTAAAAATAGCAAAGAGTATTGATTATGATATATTTACAATAGAAATAGCAGCACTTCTTCATGATATAGGAAATGTCATAGAAAGAAAAAATCATAGTCTGCATTCAGCAAAACTATCTAAGAATATCCTTAACAAATATCCAATATCTAAGCAAGATAAAAAAGAGATTATACAAGCTATCAAAGAACATAGTCAGCCCTATGCAACCACAACATTAGGTAAAATTCTACAAGATGCTGATAAACTAGATGCAATGGGTGCAATTGGACTGATGAGAGTCTTTGAATTCAATCTTGAAAAATACCCATTATATGACCCAATTACTCCATTTAAACCAAGAAAACTCTACAAAGATTCTAAAGGACGTGTCTATTTCAAGATGAACGAATTGCAATACATATCTGATGTAATATATATTGTTCTTCAATTCAATAACATGCTAAATTTTCCAATAAGCAAAAAAATTGGAAAAGAAAAAACAAGGCTTTTGAAAGACTTTATAAATATTGCTAAAAAAGAACTATCATAACTAAATCCCTTAGATCTAGCTATTGGTGACAAAATGATAAACTGGAACAAAATTGAAAACATTCTCCTTGACATGGATGGAACACTGATAGACAGCTACCACGAAGACCATTTCTGGGAATTCCTAATACCTCAGGAATATGCAAAAATACATAATATTCCAATTGAAAGAGCAATAAGCAAACTCAAAGCAAAATATGCACCAACAAAAGGAACACTGCTCTGGTCAGATATGCAGCATTGGTCAAATGAAACAGGCATTAATCTATGGAAATTGAGAGATGAATCAAAAAATATTCTTCAAGCACATCCTCATACAATAAAATTTCTTGAATTCTTGAAAAAAGAAAAAAAGAAAATATTTCTAGTAACAGCAGCACCCCTAGACGATGTGGAATTTAAAATTGGACATACTGAGATTAAGAAATATTTTGATGGTATATACAGCCAGATAGAAATGAAAATACCAAAAGAAAAAATAATTTTCTGGAAAGAGCTTCAAAAACTAATTGGTTATAACCCTGACACAACACTATTAGCAGAAGATAATGAAGAAATTCTGGCAGCAGCCCGTGCCTCTGGTATAAAACATCTGGTATTCAAAATGACAAGAAATTCTCAAAAACCTCCAAAAGAGCTCATGCAACTAAAAGACCCAAACATAACAACAATCCATCACTTTGATGAAATAATTCCTAGGGATAAAATCTAAAGATAAATAGATAACAATATAGAATTGTAAATATGACAGAACTAAAGTACGTTGCATTCCATCTAACCTATGTATGTAAAAACAAATGTCCATATTGCTATATAGGAAATGATAATAGAACTAAAGAACCACACTTTGATACTGTGAGAAAAATACTGCAAAAGATTGCAAAGGCAGGTGTAAGAAACATTCTTCTCGTAGGTGGTGATGTCTGCACATATTCTAAACTAAAAGACGTTGTTATTATAATCAAAGAACTTGGTATGAACATATGTATAATGTCAAATACATTGGATTTTGGAAACGATTTAGATTTCTTTTCAAAGAATGTTGATAAATTCCACACAACAATTCTAGGATCTAATAAAAGGGAACATGATGCAGAAGCAGGACGAGTAGGTGCATACGAGGAATTAATCAAAAACATAAAAAAACTGAATAAAAAGGGCAGAAAAATTGGGGTTGCAGTATCAATCCACAAAAACAATTATAAAAACATAAAGAATATGGTAATAAATTTAATTGACAATGAAAAAATACAGATGAATGAATTAGTAATTCAACGAGTTATACCTCGCGGAAGAGCAAAAGACACAAAAAGCTTTTCAATCACAAAAGACCAAGCTAATGAAATATTCAAACAACTAGATGAAATCAATAAGAAATATAACTTGGAAATTGATTTTGAAGATGCCTTTCCTCTTTGTATAATTGATAAAAAATTTCATTATCTGCAAAAGCATGGTTGCGAGTGGGGAATTGACAAAGTCTCTGTAAATTTCACTGGCAATCTATCAAGATGTAGTGCTGATGAAAGATTCCTACTTGGAAACATTTTTAAAATTAAAGATATACAAAAGTTCTGGAGAGAGAATAAAACACTAATTGATTTTAGAAATAAAACGTGGCTTCCTAAAAAATGTCATATATGTAATTTATTACAAAAATGTGGAGGAGGATGTCCTCTATCACAGATAACTAACAAAGACCATGATTGTGACTTTTTATGTCTACAAAAAAATTAATATTGTGAAATTATGACTGAACTTTTGCGGTTTATATAGTGGAGTACCACAAAATTAATTAGTTTCTAATACTAAAATGAAGTATGTTACCAATAGTTGAGATACCAA
>JAZDMZ010000075.1:0-8970 GCA_043800495.1 Candidatus Aenigmatarchaeota archaeon | reverse complement strand
TCCTGCAGCAATGCCCAGTGTACTACAGGTACTACAATTGATTGCAATACTAACAATCTGGCAGCAATACTAACCTGTGCAAATAATCCCGACAATAATCCATCTACCTGGGATTACTTTGCAGGATTTACATCTTCATGTAACGAGGCAAGTGACTCATGTACATCTAGCACAATATCATTGATACACACATGTAGCCAGAGTAGTTGTGGTGCACAGTGTGATGAAAACAATACATGTACAGCAACAGAATGTGACAACCTAGATGGTTGTGTAGGTGATAATTATTATAATTATGCAGACAAAACAAATGACTGTCTAGGAAACTGCAGTTGTGAATCTAACTCTTGTTCATCACCAACAATAACACAAAATGATGCAAGATGTACAGAATGCCAAATTGACAATGACTGTAATAGCCTAGATAATGATTACTGCAGTGGCACACCGGTAAAACATGATGAAGGAAAGTGTGTAAACTATGCATGCCAAGTTGAGACATCCACAACATCAAACTGCAGCACACAAGACAATAACTTCTGCAATGAAACACAAATAAAACATGATGCTTACACATGCAACAATGCACAATGTATAAAAGATACAACTAGTCTGGTACAAGAATGCAATGACAATCTCTACTGCAATGGCCAGGAATCCTGCAGCAATGCCCAGTGTACTACAGGTACTACAATTGATTGCAATACTAACAATCTGGCAGCAATACTAACCTGTGCAAATAATCCCGACAATAATCCATCTACCTGGGATTACTTTGCAGGATTTACATCTTCATGCAATGAAAACACTGACTCATGTACATCTAGTACAATATCATTAACACATAATTGCAGCAAGACATCATGTGGTGCACAATGTGAAATAAACAATGACTGTGATGATAATAACCAACTTACAACAGACACATGCTTGGCAAACTGCTCATGCTACTATATACAAAAACCAGATACAGACAACGATGGTATTTCAGATAACCAAGACAACATAATAGGCTCTGTGAATAACATAACATCAAACACAGCCCTATCATTATTTATAAATGGAACAGAAAATCCAAACACTTTCAATGGAACAAGTTTTGTAGAGATAAAAGAAAATGGAATAACCATACTAAGTTTTAATTATGACTTTTCAACACCACTGAACATGTCAAATATCACGATTATGAAACAAGCTGCTGGAATACCAGGAGGAGGCCTAATAACTAATGGAATAATCCAAACAGGAACTAAGACAATATATGTAGATAAAATTGCAAACACATCAAAACTATGTATAAAAGATATTAATCTTGTAAATATATCAGAAATATCTAACATGTGCAACCAGCAATATGAACAACTCATAGACTGCCCAGGAACATCTGGTCAATATACATGTTCTGTTATTGGCAACAAATACAAAATAACAGGCCTTATACACTCTGGTGTAAAAGAAATACTACCTGAATTAAAAATCATGGAATCAGATACTAAATTAATACCAGGAAATACCTACAGCCTAAAATTTATAATAGACAATTCAGCACCAGCATCATCAAATAACATATATTGGAAAGCTTCTGTGCAAGGAATAGGAAATTTCACAAACAACTATCCACTTACACTAACATCTGGACAACAGATATATGTCTATGTACAATTGGTAGGACTTGGCAACATGACACCATCAGGAAACTATCCAATAAATATCACCATAGACCCAACAACAAAAGTACCAGAATACAACAGAACAAATAATAAACAAACAATAATCGCAATCATTCCCTAACTATTCAATTACTTTAATTCCACCAGATACCAAAGGATCTGCAATAATCACAACATCTGGTTTTCTTATTGCAAAAAGCCCTGATGAATAAATTCCTTCCTGAGAATCTAGATCTTTTTCAAGTACTTTTAAATCACCAGCAAAAACGCCATTAAAATTGATATCAAATATCTGGCATTTTCTACCACCAATAAAATTTTCTGTTTCAAATTCAGAACCATCTGGCCTTCTCCTCAATTCTGGAAGTGTATTAATAAACTTGTTTTTTAAAAATATCACAACATCTAAAAATTTATCTGGATCAAATTCAATTGGAAGTGGATAATTATTAAACCCAAGAAATGGCACATATTTACTAGCATCTGCAACAACCACAAATTGTCTTGATATATTAGCAAGCTTCTTTTCCCGATGCATACAACCTTCACGACCAGGATCTCCTACACATGTAAAACTACCATCAGTATTTACCTTTAATCCACCTTTTATCAAACTATTATACATATCAATCTGATCAGCACCATCTATGTAAACAGGAAATTCATAAAAAAAATCTTCTACTCTCATTACATTAATTCCAAGAGATCTGGCATATTCTTCTGTACCAATTGATCCACAAACAACTCTTCTGCTCACATGCATCTCTCTATCATAGAATGCCTTTAGAGCCTGTTGTACAGTACGACCTGCTCCAAATGCAACAATCTCTGCATCACTAGGTATATATTCTAGTGCTTTCACACCAGCAGAATACCATAGATCCTCCTGAGTACATTCCATAGATAATATATTTCTGAATTGTATATAAAAACAATAGAAACTCCAAACAGTCTAAAAAAACTGTTCTTGCTGCAATAAATGCCATGTCAGCCATTCTTATGAAAATGTTCTATATTACACCCATAGCATTAGTATTCTATAAGTATTAATGAACTCATAAAATATATTAAAATGCATAACAAATTAGAACATAATTAGAACATAATTATGCATTCTGCATATGTTCAGAAATCATAAGATTTCTGACATGCTAGAGAATCGATATTCTCTAAGCATAGCATGTGGCATCATAATACTCTAGAAAGTTATGCTACATGCTATAAGTTCATTTTATTTGCTTATAGCAATCCCACAAAACATTCAGTATAATAATTTGTGGGTTGCTATACATGGTGAACTCTATGAGTTCACCTGTACAGGCTGAACTATGTTCAACCATGTATGTGAAATCGGTGTATCATACAAGAAAGAACTATGTTCTTTCTGTACACAAAGATTCTTTGAATCTTTGTTGTATCCGGATTATTTACCGGTTTCACTATAAGATAGCTAACTATTGTCGTGATAAAGAGGATTATAAATGACTATTATGAACAAAGACGAATTGATGAAACTGCTGATTTCTGGTAGATGGCTGAAAACAAAAGGAGTGATAAATGCCTTTAGAAAGATACCAAGAGAAAACTTTGTTATTGGCAAATATAAAAGATATGCCTATGCGAATGAACCACTACCACTGATTATGGGACAGACTATCTCACAACCACTCACAGTAGCTGTTATGACAGAAGCAATGGATATTCATGATGGCATGAAAGTGCTGGAAATTGGAACTGGCTCTGGTTATCAAACTGCTATTCTTTCTGAATTAGCTGGTAAAAACAGCAAAGTAATTACAATAGAAAGAATAAAGGAGCTTTTTGATTTTGCTAAAAAGAATCTACAAGATTATAAAAACACCTTTATTATTCATGATAATGGCATAAAAGGCTATGAAAAAGAAGCGCCTTATGACAGGATAATTGTTACTGCCTCTGCACAATATATTCCAAAGACACTGATCGATCAGCTGAAGATTGGTGGAAAACTTGTGATTCCTATTAGAGATGAGATGTTCTTGATTGAGAAAATAGCTGAGCCTGATGGTTCAGTTAAATTACGAAAGGAGTTTCTTGGCAACTATGTCTTTGTGCCATTGATTATAGTTAATAGCAAAACAAATTAGAATATAATAATTTGTTATTAACTATACAGGAGCAGTCATATTGTTCTAGTTTGTTATGACTGCGACTATATAGTAGAATGCATAACAAATTAGAACATGATTATGCATTCTGCATATGTTCAGAAATCATAAGATTTCTGACATGCCAGAGAATCGATATTCTCTGAGCATAGCAGTGGCATCATAATATTCTAGAAAATTATGCCACATGCTATACATGCTATAGATAGGATTAAAATTGCTTAGGGCTGGCTCACGACTTTGATTTTTTGCCTTTGGCATCATTTTATGCAGAATTATAAATAGTAAGAAAAGCCCCAGACGAGAGTCGAACTCGTGACCTTTTAAGGATTCTATGAGAAGTCTCAAGAAATTTACCTTACCAAGGTTTAGCGAAGTAGAGATTCCTTCTACTTTAACGCTCTACCAACTGAGCTACTGAGGCACATAGAATTTATATCATCTATCTTCTTTAAATTTCTAAAAGGTATCTTTTCTAATAGAGATTTTACATGTTTTTTACTGACATAAACCTGATGATAAGTATGATCATTATATATCCACGGACAAGAAATGTAAGGAATCTGCAAATCTTGAAAAACTTCTTGACAAAAAATAGATAGATATTCACTGGCCGTTGATAAACCAAAACCAGATCCCTTTTTACCACCATCTGTATCCAAAAGACCTGCTAAAAAATGAATTTTATATTTATTAGGCATCATCGGTGGTGTAGCTATCCTAGCCTTTTTACCAGTTTTTAATCCCAATTGTTTAAGAAAATTATAAACATCAATGGATTCTATTCTACAATTATAAACATTAAAATTTTTACCAAGCATGGTTTTGGATATGTAAGGGCTTATACCAAACAATTTTTGAAATATTGGTATATAAATATTTATAAGAAACCCCTTTGATTCAGAATAAAAATTTATCTGATATCTTGGCTGGAGTTTAAAGTTAGATCTCCTTGAATTAGTTATTGGCATACTCCCATCTCCAGTTATCAATCCTGATAAATATGCTAAATCTTCTGTCCATTTTTTTTGTATAATTATTTTGTACCTCATAATAATTATACATTACATAAAAATTTAAGTCCTTACCACTACAACGCTCTACATCCAATCAATGAGTTTTAATCTATTGAATCACATTTCTTTAGATGTATGACGTAATATTAGTGAAATATGCTGAAATTTCCCTGAAAGGAGACAACAGAGGTTATTTTTCCAAGAAATTGGCTGAGAATATAAAACGTATGTTCAAGAGAGAAAAAATCTCTTTCAAGCAAGTGAAAAGACATAGAAATCATATTATCATTGAATCAACAGAAAAAGAGGAAAAAATAGAACCAGCACTACAAAAGATATTTGGAATAGCAAACTTTGCCTTTGTATACTCATGTGACAAAAACATTGAAAAAATAAAAAAACTTACACTTGCTAAAATAAGCCTTAAAAAAGCAAAGAGCTTTAGAGTAAGTGCATCTCGTCAGGACAAATCCTTCCCATTAACATCAATGGAAATAGGCAGAGTAATTGGTGAAGTCTTATATAATAAGTATAAAACAAAAGGGGACATGAAAAACCCTGAAACCACAGTACACATTGACATTGCTGATAAAACCTACATATATAATAAGAAGATACAAGGCCTAGGAAACCTGCCAATTGGCTCTAGTGGAAAAGTTCTCTGCCTGTTTTCAGGAGGAATAGATTCACCAACAGCAGCCTGGCTTATGATGAAAAGAGGATGTGGCATTGTATTTGTCCATTTTTATAACAGCAAAAACACAGCTAAAATTACAAAACTATTAAAAATACTAAACAAATATCAACTCTACTCAAGATTATATCTGGTTCCTTTTGATGAATTTCATATAAGAGCAACAAAGGTTTTTCCAAACCTTGAAATGATACTATTCAGAAGATATATGCTTAAGATAGCCCATGAAATAGCTAAACTAGAAAACTGCAAAGCCATTGTTCTTGGTGATAATCTAGGACAGGTAGCTTCACAAACACTAGATAATATTGCCACTCTTGATCATGATGCATATTTGCCTATACTACGACCACTAATCACCTATTCAAAACAAGAGATAATTGATCTTAGTCAAAAAATAGGAACCTATGAAATCTCCATAGAACCATACAAAGACTGTTGTTCAATTGCTTCAAAATTTCCTGCAATAAGCCCTAGTTTGGAAAAAGTATTAGAACAGGAAAAAAAGCTTAATCTGCCACTGTTAATAAAGAAAACCATGAAAAGACTAGAAATAAAGGATATAAAGTAATCTTGTAATCCACTGGTCAACTTGAGGAAAGCATTGCTTTCCTAAGTCGCCAGAAAACTATGTTTTCTGTACGAAGACCAGTGGTATTTCTGTAATATCGAATGGTATTATTTACAAGATTACTTATACAAGAATATCATTATTTATTATCTCCAACCGATTGGTCACAAACCAATGGTATTCATTGTATAAAATAACTGAAAAAAACAAAGATAATATTAAAATCATATCATGGACAACGAACAGGTAATTGAAACCTACCAGCAGTAGACCGTACTGATGATTTACCTGATATTGTAGTAGATGCTAAAACAACATTACCATTTGCTTTTATAAGATTATCCCGAAAATCAGTAGTTATTACATTTGATTGTAATGAATAAGCAGCAGCATAATCAAAAACTTCCTTGCCATAGAAATAAGGTGGTCTTGATTCAGAACATCCTTCATTTAAACGTGTACTCGATAAAATCATTGTATTTCTAGGTTTGTACTCTTTCATGATATTATTCGCAAACCCTCCTGATTCACAGGAATCAAATAAAAAAAATATTTTTGCTCCCTTACTTCCTATATCAGCTGCAAACTTTCCAATAAGCTCTGTATTAAATTGAATATTTGAAACAACAATTCCTTTGCGCCAACCATGGCCACTATAAAAAAACATGACCATATCACAATTTCTAACTTTATTAGATATATCCTTCATAGAATCATATACAATATTTTCATTCTTTGTTGGATTTTTTCTATCATAAAATGCTTCATATATCACAAGATTTGGGACATTCAGATATATGAGAGCATTTCTAATATACTGTAAAGGTGCTTCAAATGACATTGCTTCTGATTCTGGACTATAGGCACCATCTTCAACTCTAAGCAATCGTGATTCACCTGACACTAATATAACATAAACCTTTCCCTGTGTTCCATCCGCACATTTTTTAGGTTTAGGACAACAATCTGATGCATGTCCAATTCCTAAAAACATGGACATAATAAGCACTATAAGAATCACTACAAGATATCTGTTCATAATATTAATTGATAATCTACCTATATATTCATTTATTCAATAAAACATAACTATTAAAGCTATGCAAAATAATTACATAGCTATGTCATACCAATTTACAGAAAATGAGGCAACACAATTAACTAGAATAACCCATGAAAATAGACAACGCCATCTAACCTGTCTAAATAAATTAATCGATAGATATGGTGTTCCTAATACAATTAAACTATGTTATAAAGAAAATGGTCATTCTCTGACTATGTTTACAGACTATGAGCATTTTACACAATTAGTTGATGGAGAATATGGTCTCATAGAAACATATGAAAAACAAATATTTTCAGAAAATGGAAATAGAATAAAATTAAAATCACTAGAATGGGATCTAGCTCATGGAACAATAGAGTATGATTTTGATAAAATAAAAGCAAATGGAAGAAATTACCTCAGATTAAAAACATATCTATCAGGATTTTATAAAATTGGTATTCCTGAAGTCATTTCCATAAACACTAAAAAATCTAGTAATTAAAAGATTTCCACCAATTGATTATCATGGAAGAATCCTATCTATCACTATTTGAAAAACATCTACAGACAACAAACACTACTCTTGAGAATCTAAAAGATCCCATAAGACCATATCGAACCCAGATATGCGACATACACTCTAGAATTAGTGAAACCTATCAAAATGGAAATCTTCCACTAACACGAAAATTATACAAAGATCTTAAAGTTATTTTAGATTCTGATAAATTAAATGAATTATGTAAAGAAATAGAAGATACTAAAAAAAACCACGAAACATTCACAGCACTGTTCTATGATAAAAATTCTGGAAAACTAAGAGAATTATCAACAGATGTATTCAATGGTAAAACAAACAGAACATTATCTGTTTTCAATGGATTGAGATCAATGCCAGAAACATATTCTGCGGTTATCCATTTTCCAAACTTTGTAAAAGAAATGACAAATGACTGTAATGATTATTTTGAACATGAACAAATAATGGCAAGAAGTTATTAGTTATTAATAAACTGCTGATTATAGTAATGGACAGAACTATCTAGAGTTGTATAATACGCTGTCCTTACTATATCTGAAGACATAACTATCATATCTAGTCTAGAAAGTTATATCTTACACTATAATTAAAATTTCTTCAGGTATTCTTAAGAAGTAATTGATGATTTTTCTGGAAATGGTTTATTTGGATTTATCTCTTCTCCTGACTGTTCAGAAAGAACAATAGCATCATATTGATCTCTTAATGCCAATGCAGTTTCATACCATGTCAATCTTTCAGTATCCAAATATTTATAATAATCATGCTGTGTTCTTACTCCTTTTTCCTTAATGATTCTTAATCTTTCATCCAAATCCAAATGAGTTGGTTCTACAGAATATGTTTTGAGACTACCATAAGATTTAACTCATTTTCCTCGTTCACCAAAAAGATCTAGATTACTACTTACCTCATCTTCATAAAAGAATTCAATTTCTCTTGGTACAGAATCATCACATAATACATAAACTCTGGTAAATTCTCCTCCTCTTTGATCAGGAGATTCAATTTCATAGCCCAAAGACTGCATAAATTGATCTAATTCATTATTGTTTGGTTTTTTTCTAAACCCAATGTCCCATGAAACCGACATAATATCATTATTATGTCTTAAAGTTTTTAAAGACTATAGTAATGGACAGTACTCCCGCAAGTGAAATGACGTAAAGAAGTATATTCTAGACTACAGAAATTTTGATGAGAAATGAAAACCAGGTTGTCTCGGGAGGAGACAACCATGAAGAAAGTGTCAAAGAAAAGACTTAAAGAAATCTGTAGTA
>JAZDMZ010000069.1:0-4419 GCA_043800495.1 Candidatus Aenigmatarchaeota archaeon | reverse complement strand
AAAGTGTATTTTTCCTCTAAACTTTGGATTGAAATGAATTGGTCCTATTGTATATCCCTCTTTCAACATCTCTTGTAGCCGCTCTTCTGGATAATAGTTTCCCCAATCTGTTGGCTTTCCTGTGCCTTTGGCACCACCTTTACCAGCGCCCAATCCCAATAAATCAACAGCAAACCAAAATGCAGAAACAGGCATTTCATGCCATTCAAGACATGGATCATTTGCATTTATAGTACGAAGCATAACTTTCTAGAGTAAATATGCTTCGTACATATAGTTAGAGCAAAATATTATATTCCAAATAGTTTTGCTCATAACTATAATCTTACACTACTATCCATAAATCTTTCTCCTGAAAATACAGCAATTCCCATAGTTTTTGTAATATCAATAAGAGTACCTTTTGATGCTACACCTATATCAAAAGGTCCTACAACAGGAATGTTAACAACATAATTTGTTCCACCATTAGCCCATTCTCTTGCAGTAGTATCCCAAAATTCTCTATATGATGAATCTCCTTTATAAATATCTCCTTCAACCACATTTACAAGAGCCTGCATTTGCCAATCTTCATCTCCACTTGTATGACCTCTATTATCTAAATCAGGCTCTCCATATCATATCCAAAACACATAATACTGACACTTGCTGTTTAGTTTCTTCAACAAACAGAAGAAGATGTAAACCCTTTTATGTACGGAATATTATCAAAACAATCTCGCAGAACTTTTTTTAGTCTTTCATCTGAAACTCCATTTTCTCGAATTTGCCTAATATCTTCTGCAATGTCTTTTTCTGAGAATTGTGTATGATATTGTCCTGGTTGTTCCCTATAATATTTCAACTCAGGACATGTTCTATCAAACCCAAGCTTTTTTAGTAAAATATCAACACCATACTGCTTGAAAGTAGGTTCAGTATCATCTGTCCTTAAGAATGAAAACATTGTAAGAAAATCAATCCCTATATTCAATATCTGTTCTCTATCATATGAGAATATTTTTGTCTTTCCATTTCCATCATATTCAAATGTTATTTTTTCTACTGTACTCTGTTCAGCTGTTTTTTTTAGAATTTCTTCTAATCCATGTTCATGTAATATATCATGTTTTTTTTCTGCATATGTAAAATAATATTTATGCAAGAAACAATACTGTAATTTTTTTGCTCCTTTTTCTGAAGAATATATCTCCGAAGAGTTCAGTCCAAATGAATTAGCATATAGTACAACAAAACAGTGTATTTCCTCGTCTTTTAGTGTAGTTCCATCTTCCCGTTCCACATCACATAAATCTGTTACAAAAGTTTTTAGATGCACATTCAAATCATTTCTGACAACAGACAGTCTTCCTACAAACCCAATATGTGGAATATCTAAGACAGCATTGTCATGATTAAATGTTGAAACAACTTCCTTATCAACAATATATGTGCTATTCTCCTGATTCTGTGCAAGATATGCTACTAGAAATTTTGACGGGACATCAAAAAAATAAACAACTGACTTTTCTTTAAGACCACCAGGATTTAGAGAATCGTTTATACTCTGTATATCAGAATACTCAAAGGGTGTTTTATTGATCATCAAATAATCAATTCGTTTTTTTGGTGTTTTAACTCTTCCAGACTCATAACTCTTCCATTCACCAAGTTGTTGCACTTGATGTATAAAATCACTAGTACTGTTTAAAATCATAATACCTCACTCAGTTTTCTCACTTATAGATAGTTATATAGAAATCCTTTTAAAGCTTTTTCGTGATGCTTATTTTTTGTTTTTACACGGATCTTTTGGCGGACAGTTTGGCTTTACAGCATAGGTAAATAAATGTAGTGTAGTCATTATAGGTGCTATATTATAATGACGTGTTGTTGGAAACCCTTCTCTGAGAACAGGTATTTTGAAATCATCTCCTAATTTGCTATAACGATCAATTACATATTTTAAAGCACCTTCTCTTTTTGGGAAAGCTGATTTAATATCACGCAACTGTCTAAGAACAACTTTATTTTGTTTGTCAGCAAGTTTTGACACAACTGATAAAGGTGGTGTTTGAGTTCCTATATTGAAACCTGTTTGAAAGAAAGTCCGAATATCATATGGTTTTCTTAGCGAACCATAAGTGATTCCACCTTTGATCTGAGTACCAATGATATCAAAATGTAATTTTCCAGGCATCTTACCGAGATGAAGCTTTCCTATCGTTATTCCTTCTTTTTGCATCTGCAGAAACACCTGTGTAGGGAAACCTGCTCCCCATTCCATGGATTTTCCAAATGTTTGCATTCCTCCACTAACACCAAATCCTAATGTTAAAAAATCAGTAACTGTCCAAAATGCTGAAGAGGGAATTTCATGCCACTCAAGACAAGGATCATGATGAACTGCTCTATTGATATTAACAAACAACCCTTCAGCTGAATAAAATGGTAGTATTTGCATTGGAAGTTCTGAAATACTAACAAAAACACCTTTCCCAAAAACAGCATAGGGATTATCAGAGTTATATGCCCAGTTTTCCCTCCAATTATCAAACATCTCTTTGTAAAATCCTTTGTATCCATGTAGATAATCATATCTTTCATCATTCGGTTGTGTTTGTTTTACATCACCCATCATTTGTACTGTCTGGGGAATCACTACATACACCTCTCCTGTATTTGGAGAAACTACAACAATTATATTATCTGCCACAGGTACACTCGGTGGCATATTCAAAAAATCATTAGATCCTGCCTGTGATCCATAGGGATCCACATAATTAACAGGGCTGTTTTTAACATAAGAATAATCATTATCAAATGATGCGACTGGATCAGCTGAAATAAATCTGCCTATTTCTGGCAAATAATATCTGTTTCTATAATAATACACTCCAGAACCATCATATTCTCTAGCTGTATATAGAAAATCATTGCCAATCTGTTCATTTTTCTGCAAAACGTTTCCAAACTCATCATATTCATAGCTGTTAATGATATTTCCACTGGCATCAATTAGTTTTACAACACTTCCCAGATTGTCAGTGATAAAATAGTATTTCTTACTATCTATATTAAATCCTATTTTCTTATCAAGACCATAATTTTCATAGCTTTTCACAATATTGCCATTGATATCCAGCTCAGCAATAATTTCATCACCAGAATAAAGATAACTTATTTTCACACCATTCACAATCTTGCTCTTTCTTCTACCATCTGAATAATATTCATATCTAATAGAATCATTGATATTGAGAACTTTGATTAACCCCACAATTCATCAATGTTCTCAATAAGGACTTTGGACAAAAAACATGTTATTCAAATTCCTCTATTGATCAATTGGCCATTGTCATCATATTCAAGTGTTATGTTCCTATTATTGATTATCCTTTTGAACTAGACTTTATTCTACAATAATTATTAAAAATATCATAGAACCTTGGTGATAATCCATCTATTCCCTTTTCTCTAATGGTGTCAATAAACTCCTTATTAACCAAATAACTCATATATGGTATTGCTCTAAATTCTATATCTAGTATTTCTCTGAGATGTTCTTCTGTTATGGGGGTTGTTTTTAAAGAATCCAGCTTTTTTATCATTTCCTCATCAGGAGATGTTTTTAGATTATCTATATGCTCTGGGTTATCTATATAAAAAGTATTTATATACATTAATTCCTCGTCAGATGGCTTGAAACCCAATCTGGATAAACACCTATATTTAGCATATTCTTTCATATCGTCATTGTTAGTTTGTTTTATAAATAGAATATCTGCGATAAATTCCACAGCATCTATCAGAATTCTGTAATGTGGATATTGAAATGTTCTTGTAAGAGATGTGTTACATATATGATTATAAAGCAACGATCTCTCTGTCAATTCTTTGCTTTTTTGGTAAACATGCTCTAAGCCAAGATCTGTTCTAATTTGCTCACGTGGATTATAATAACCATCCATATAACGATTAACTAATTTTTGTGCGCCACGACGTGAATCAATTGTATCCTTGCGTTCTAATCCATGTGATCTTTCAAAACCAATTAGAAGACAGTAAGTTTCCTCATCAATGAGTTTTCTATATTTTCCATTGTCCATCTTTTCTATATTCGCAAAAATATGCATAGTATCTTCTATGTATCTTTCAAGATCTTTTTTAATCTGCCTTAATTGGTCTTCTGCAGGGTTGTACATATATGCAATCACTTATAAATAGTTACATAGAAAACTATAAAAGCTTTATTATGGTATCTATTTTTTGTTTGAACATGGGTCTTTTGGCGGGCAGTTTGGCTTTCTCTGTAATTTGAATAACTTGTATAAAGTATTGTCATAGGAACTTTTTTCCCATGACACAATTGGCGCTAAATTAAAATGTTTTGTTGTGAATTGTCCTTTGAATATACCAGCAGATGTAAATTTCGAT
>JAZDMZ010000058.1:0-3818 GCA_043800495.1 Candidatus Aenigmatarchaeota archaeon | reverse complement strand
TTTGAACCTTGGTTCATCTGCAAATAAACACAGTTTATTCCTTTTTGGGTTTAATACCCTGCAACTTGCTGCGAAGTGAGCATCAGCGAACGATGGGTATTTCATTGATGATTATTCAGAATACAGATTAATAAAAAAGATGATATTCTACTGCCTCCGACGCTGCAGCTATTTGATAACTTTAAATATTTGTTTGGTGAAAGAAACAGGTGTGGTATGCAAACATTTTGCATAGTGTTTAGCAAATAATTTTTGGTGGTGTTATGGTAAAGAAAATTGTCGTGCTGCATCAGGGAGTTACGGATTCAAAAGATCCAATGGAATTGCAATCTCTTAGCATAAGAGATAATCTTTCTGAAGCAATAGATGAACTTGGCTACAAATCAGAACCAATATTCCTCGATGATAGGTTTGAATGGATATCTAAAATAATTGACATGAAACCAGACATGGTATTTAATGCAGCTGACATTGGATTATTTCATAATATTTTATACGAACCGAATATAGCAGCAGTTTTGGACGGAACCGATATACCTTATACAGGTTCAGGGTATTATAGCTTAGGTTTTTCTGGAGATAAATTTGCATCAAAAAAAATATCTCAAATATTTCAAAGTGCCAGTCCCAAAATGCTGGATGATCAATCATAGAAATACGCAGCTGAAATTTCCTCTGATTTTGAAATACAAAAGATTTCACAACAGCGAAGATATTACACCTGATTCTGTTGCTTTTTCAAGAGAAAATTTTGTTGGAAAATTGAAGAATTATAATGGTAAAGATGACTTGATTGCAGAAGAATATATAGATGGTCCAGAGGTTTGCAGTGGTTTTGTAGGTAATAATCCCAGAATAATGTTGCCTGTTGTTGAATTTGTTTTTAATGAGTATTCTGATAGTAGACCAAAAATTCGTGACTTTGATGCAAAATGGAAAGATGAGAGAGAGGAGCACACTCAAGGACATCTAAAATTCGCAGAACTTCCAGAAGAAGTAATCGCAAAAATAAACAGATATACTTCTACAATTGCTGACGTATTCGATATTAAGGATTATGCCAGGTTTGATTTCAGATTGAAAAAGAAAAAGAACGGATTCACCCCATATATTATAGATATAAACGCAAATCCAGACATCAATAGCGATGCCACTCTGTATAAGATGGCTGAGCACATGGGACTTAACTATACTCAATTTGTAGGAATTATCGTTGATTCAGCATTTAAGAGGTATGGAAAATGAAAAATCTGCCTATATTGAATGGTGAACATGTTTATCTGAGGCCGTTTCAAAAAGAAGATGCAGAAATTTATTCATCGTGGCTTAAGGATGCCGAATTAAGAAGGCTTGCGGATGAAGAAGAACGAAGTATTGAAGAATTGATAACGTATCAAGAGCAGCGTACACAGAATGAAAGGTATATAGAATATATAATTGTCAATAAATCAACTAAGAAACCAATAGGAGACGCGTGTATAAATCTTGGTCGCGAAAAGCCTCTATGTGGTCTAATGATAGCATATCCGGAAAATAGAAGAGAAGGATATGGTCGTGACTGTGTAAAAGTTTTATTAAAGTTTGCCAGAAATCAGCTTGGATTAGAGGAGATATATGCAGAAGTTTTTCCATTTAATGTAGGAGCGCAAAAATTTCATGAAAGTATTGGAATGAAAAAACTCGGATCCATACTGGACGATAAAGGCAAAGAATGTATTTTATATGTTATGAGATTAGACAAAGATTTCTCAGATTTGCAGATATAAATGACTTCTAAATCAATGATTATATATGATTTCAGCGAAAATTGAAATGAAACCATTCAGACAGACTTCGGGTTATTGCGGACCGGCTAGCTTGAAAATAATTCTGGAATATTATGGTATCAAAAAATCCGAAAAAAATTTGGCAAAACTTACTGGAGCGACCAGAGCAGAAGGAGTTCAAGCTGCTGGCATAGTAGCTGCTTGCAAAAACCTTGGATTTGAAGCAATAGTAAAAGATTTTGCGGATTTCAAAGATATAAGATATTCCTTAAATAAAAAAAATCCTGTTTTGGTGCAGTGGTTTTTGGAAGAAGAAGGTCATTGGTCTGTGGTTGTTGATATAGACAGAGAAAATATCTATCTACAAGATCCTCATCTGGGCATGATAAGAGCGTTTAGATTAAAGACATTCAAAAAAATATGGTTTGATTTCTTGCCACCATATCCAAAAAAAGAAAACATGATAACAAGAAGAATGATAGTCGTATCAGATAACCGTATCACATAGCAGTTTTTATCTGCGGATGCTGTATTAAAACCTCTGCCTTTAGGCAGAGGATAATCTCCTGGGAGCATCCGAGATGTATGAACACTTAGGGAAAACCCACACTTTAGTGTGGGGAGTATACGGTGTTCATCATAATCGGAGTTGCATATAAGGAGTTTAACATTTTATTAATAAACCAGTCTCGGCGCTTTTTATTTTGTTTTTATAACAGTATAGATAAGTTTATATATAGATAAGTCCATACATAGTGTATATAGCGGTGATACGATGACAATGTTAAAAGACAATTGTAATGGAATGTTTGAAATTTGTAAGACAAAACACTATCCTAGGCTTGATACTGTTCTTTTTGTTGAGAATACTATTAGGAAATCAGAAGAATCGTTGACAAGAACAGGTCTTTATAGAAAACTTGGAGGCAGGGTTATGTATTCAACAATCAACGTGATATTAGCATACCTGTTTGATTCAGGAAAGATATTGTTTGATAAAAACAAGAAGATAGTATGGATATATAATCCGCAGGCAATGGCAAAATTTGCAAAAAGGAAAAGGTTGGTGTTGAAATGAATGCAAGCGTTGAATTTTATGACGAGAAAACACAAAGAGCATATTTTGAATTAAAGACAGCAGATCCTCAGCTATTCAAATTTCTAGACAGAGCAACTGATGATATCAAAGAAAATCCTGGTGTTGGAAAGCAAATACCTTATAAACAGATTCCAAAATCATTCTATAAAAATTATCCACATATAAAAGGTATGCCAATCTTCAAGTATGATCTGCCAAAAGCATGGAGAATAATCTATGCTGTTAACAGAGAAATCAATAGAATAGAGATCATAGCAATCATATTAGATGTTTGTGATCACAAAAACTACGAAAGGCTTTTCAAATACAACTAATTTCTAGGAGCTTAACATTCTATCAATAAACCAGTCTCGGCGCCTTTCTTTTTCATAGTAAACCTTTAAATATGCCAATTGCTATTATTTATATAATATAAATTTTAGCAGGGTTAAAATGTACATAAATAGAACTTTGGAAAGGGATATTTTGAAGTATCTTGGAAAGAAGGAAATTATAGCAATCATTGGTCCAAGGCAGAGTGGCAAAACAACTCTAATGAAGAATATATTTGGAAATCTCAAGAATGGAGTATTTCTGGACTTTGAAGATAGGGAAACACTAGAGCTCTTCAATGAAGACATAAAGTCATTCATAGATTTGTATGTAAAAAAATATGATTATCTATTTATTGATGAGTTTCAGTATGCCAAAGAAGGAGGAAAGCAGCTGAAATATATCTATGATAACCACAGAACCAAAATAATCATTTCTGGTTCATCTACAACAAGTCTCTCAATTCATAGTATAAAATACCTAGTTGGAAGAATATTTGTATTTCATTTATATCCATTTTCATTCGAGGAATTTTTGAGATATAAAAATCCAGAGTTGTATGATATTTATCTGAAAAGAAAACTAACAAAACAAATCATAGATAGAATCATCCCATATTTTAATGAATTTTGTATTTTTGG
>JAZDMZ010000051.1:0-3479 GCA_043800495.1 Candidatus Aenigmatarchaeota archaeon | reverse complement strand
TGGCGACAAAAAAAAGATTGAGGTATTTATAGAAAAATCGAAGAATCAGCAGAAGAAGGCAGTGGCCTACAAAAAACTCGCGGAAATGATAAAATTTTGCGAGAACCTGCAATGCAGAAGAAAGTTTCTTCTTGAGTATTTTGGAGAAATGCACGGTGGTCGGTGCGAAAAATGCGATGCATGTCTTATGCCAAAAGAAACTTTTGATGGCACAGAAATTGCAAAAAAGATTTTTGTGTGCATCAAAGATACAAATCAAAGATTTGGCATGAATTATATCATATCAGTATTGATAGGCAAAGGAAAAGGCGATAGAATACTTGCCTATGGCCATGATAATCTTGGTTCTTATGGGACAGGAAATGATTATGGTACCAAGCAATTGCAGATTTTTATAAGAGAACTTGTTCAACTTGGTTTCATCAATGTGGCAGGGGACAAATATCCGATTTTAAAACTAAGCCAGAAAAGTTTTGATGTTTTATCTGGTATGGCACATGTAACCCTTGCAAAACCCATGGAAAAAATAAAAGACATTAAAACAACTCTTCAGGATGATATACAATTACATAGAGCATTGGATCACAAGCTGTTTGAACTTCTGAGAATTCTGAGAAAAAACATAGCAGATGCAGAAAACGTGCCTCCTTATATAATATTTCCTGACTTTACGCTTAGAGAAATGGCTACATTTTTCCCACGCAGCACAGAGAGCATGTTAGAAATAAAGGGTGTTGGAAACATAAAACTTGAAAGATATGGCCGCAAATTCCTGGAAAAAATAAATGACTATTGCAATCAGAATAATGTGCAAGATGTTAGAAATTAATATATGTTTTCTATCCATTCGATTCTCTTGCCTCTGTATTCTTCAGGAATCCGGTCAGTATTTGGAAATTCTTTATGCCTTCTCACAGATGCATGAAAAGAAATGATTGGGTACCCAGATTTCTCAAGAATAGCATCAATAAAATCTATAGGATCATATCCCATGATTTTTGCATATTCTCCAGCAATCTGAAGCGGGCTACGTCTAATATCAGATTTTTGTGGAATATTTTTCACAGATTCTAGAACATATCTGAACAAGAAATAGGCACAGCTCATGTTTTGATTATGTGAATTTATAGAAGGGGCACGGTGTTCCATTCTTCTTAACTTTTCTTGCAATGGATCTTTAAACATACTAATCAACTTTCATTAGATCTTCATACAAGTCCTTTATTGTATTAGACATAGCTGATGGTTTATCAGAAACTTGATAAACAAAATTTCCTTTAACATGAATCATACATTCAACCCCTTCTTTTACAATTTTATCATAATCGATTTCAGAACTATCATATGCACCAATATATATTTCCATTCCACTTCTCATCCCGAATATACCAGGATATTCCCTGTAGCATAAATACACTACTATATTAGGATCTCTGATATATGTTCCAAATGAAAACAATCCATCTCCAATATCACCAAGCGATACTATATGTTCAAACGAATCAGGATTGATATTTCTAGAGAATACTTGTGCAAGTTTTCTTATATTATCTTTTATCTTGTCGCATGTTACAGGAGCAGGCTGCCAGTATGATCCTCCTCCACGTTCTATGGCAAATTCTACTGTAGTATCTACAGCATGCTCTATCGGAATATCCTGTATTTTTTGCAACTGTAGTCCTAGTTTTGATTTATAATTTTCAAACATTTAATCACCGCTTGTGTTTTCTTCAAGAAAATGTCCTGTAATTTCATAAATTTTTTCAGCGTTTCTTATCCAGCTATTTAATGCTCCAATTCCCAATTCTTTACATCCATCTATCATGCTTTTCAACGATATTCTTTCTTTATTAAGACAATCATGATGTATTTTAGGTTTAATATAAAAGCTGTCTCTAGGATTAATTAAAAGCCCCTCAACATAGGATGCAGAACTTGGACTATGGTATATTATAGTACTTGGGCAATATGGACCTGCTGTATCTTGTATAACTTCTTCTTCCCCATCGTCTCTTGTCCTAGAAACCACATTTATTGGTATGTCATAAGCAGCTCTAATTGTCATATCTTCATGTAATAATAGATAATAAAAACGGCTAAGTAATTCTCTAGCATCAACCATTTCAGAACTCTCTCTGGGATGATTACTGTCTTTATCACTATAATCACAATCTAGCATGATGGTATTATTCAAAAAATATGAATATTAACATAACCCCCAACATTGGTAGTGGTTAAAATGGTTTTAAGAAGTTTATTGAAAAGAAGTTTTTATGGAAATGCAGACACTGAATCAAATAGGTTTATCTGGATCTGAAATACGTGTATATTTTGCTTTGCTGAAGATGGAAAGCAGCACAGTTGGTCCAATAATAACATTATCAAAGGTTCCTGATTCAAAGATATATACAATTCTAGATAAACTGAAGGAAAAGGGTCTTGTGAGCTTTGTCATTAAAAACAATGTAAAGCATTTTCATGCATCAGATCCTAAAAATCTTATAAAACTTCTTGATGAAAAAAGTCGTGAGATTCTTGAACAGAAAAAGAATCTAGAAGAAAATATTATTCCTCAGATAGAAGCTAGGCGAAAGCTTACTGAAGATAAATCAGAGGCTGTTGTTTACGAATCATATGAAGGCTTGAAATCAGCTTTCAATCTAATTGTTGATACACTTAATCGTGGCGATGAATATCGGGTGTTCATGCTTGGCGATGCTTTGGAAGATAAAAGAGTAATACGCTTCTTTCAGAATTATCACAAAAAACGAGTTGAGAAAGGAATTAACATACGTTTGCTTTCTAATGATGCTTTTAGAAATATCGTATTGAAGGAACACAAATATTCTGGAATGAAAATTAGGTTTACTGATAAATCTCTTCCAATAGGAACATTCATATTTAAAAATCATGTCATGACTGTTATTTGGGATGAAAAGCCAATAGCATTTGTTATAAAATCACGAAAGAATTACGAGTACTATAAAAAATTCTTTGATGAAATATGGGAAAATTCAAAAAAATAAAAATAGGTGACCGGTTTTAGCCTGTCTTTTGTAGGTCTTTGGTTTTTGTATTCTAGGAAATCCACGAGTGGATTTTACTAAAATACATCATCAAACAGACCTTGCAACATTTGTCTATGCGCCTTAACTGACTTGCACCCATGCATCATGGACCGTTTCAACGTATGATAAGAAACTCGCGAAGCGAGTTTACAATATCTTAGGATCATTGAAAATCTCTCCTAAAACGTGCGTTTCTGTGCCCAATGAATGGCATCTCGACCATGTTCATACTGAACTACACTTTTGATTTTGTTATATTAAATTGATACAAAATTGGGGTGGACAGAGCTTCCTCAGTAGAAGGGCTAGGTTTCTCTAAATTCAATTCTTCAATTAAATCATGAGACCATAGCACAAATGCTTTGTTTTTAGGCAAAGCAGATGATTTCCACCGATAGTTGCTAACAGGTC
>JAZDMZ010000041.1:0-2508 GCA_043800495.1 Candidatus Aenigmatarchaeota archaeon | reverse complement strand
CAAGGGATAGTGCTATTGAAGATAGCACAGCGCGCTGGTTGAGCAACCGGCCACATTATTTTTTCTCCCCGCTATTGATACTAGTATATTATTACTCTGCAGACTCAGATTCCACAGTTCCGCCTGCTTTTTCTATTTTTTCCTTTGCTGCAGCAGAAATCTTCTTGACTTTTACACTGATTGCCTTTTCTACCACACCACGTGATAAAAGTTTAGTATATCCATGTTCCTCAAGATCTATGCTATTTTTACCAGCCATTAGTTTAATCATCTTATCAATATTTATTTCACTGTCCTTTTTCTTCAATGATACAAAACCATCTGTACCATAATGATCAGGTTCATACTTTATGATATATGAGAACTTGTGTTTATGAGAACCTCCATAGCCTCGTCCACCACGGCTTCCTTTACCACGATGCTTTTTCTTAGCACCATAGCCATGCCATCTCCGTCCTCTCTGTTTTCTCAATTTTTTTAGATTTTTTACAACCATAATTAAACACCTATTTAAATATTGGATATTCACTATGTCTTAATAATTCAATCCTGTTTTTCAATTCTTCGTCATTAGCAGACTGCCAATCTTTTGTTATAGCAGATGCAACAGCAAGACTAACAGCCCCTGCTTCTGTAACTAATTTAGCAGTTTCTGAATTTATACCACCATCAACTGCAATCAAAGTTCTGCTTGATAAAACATTATCTGGAACCTTTGTATCAGGCTCAAATGCAAGATAAAATTGTCGTTTTGCATTAATAACATCATTAGCTATCCAATCTAATTGTCTTCCATATGGCATTCTATTCGCTTCCATATGCATTATTATTCTACCAGCTCCTGCATCAAGATAGTCATGAACTAAAATATCTTCATACAATGTCATCATATGCACTTCAATAGGAATATATCTCCCCTCTTCTTTTATAGTTTCTTTTGCTTGTTGTACTGATTTAGGGCCCATATGATCAAGTGTATATCTTCCACCTGGTTTTTCAGGCATTGGACCTATTCCATATTCAGGTTTTAGGCTGATGTAATCTTTCATTGCATCAATATGCAAACCATCAATACCTGCATGAATCAATCGTCTGATTAATTCAGATTGGTCTTTTAATGGAACATCAAGCAATGATGCATAAACAGCTGGTTTGATTCGTGGTTTATTTGAAGAGTCATTTATTCTTTCATACAGGTCTTTTACTTTTTTAGGAGTTCTTTCATCAAATTTTTGTCCTTGATATCCTGTGTTCACTGACATAACAAGAATTCCACTAACATTACACCAATTAATCATAATCATCTCACCATTCTTCTCAATAGCTCGTTTATTTTATCTCCTCTATACCCAAGATCTCCTTTTGGATAATGTATTTTTATTGCTCTAAACCCTTTCAAAGGAGGGCATAGTTTTTTTCCTTCTACTAATTTCATAGTTTCATCATCAATCTCTCCATAGGTAGCATAATCTCTGATAGCTTTTATCATACCTAGCTTATCTTCTGGCAATATTCTAAATGAATACAGTCTTTTAAGTTTGAGCATATTCATTGTATCAGTTGCCTTCTTGGCTTTCTCAAGTCGTCCTCGTATTCTTATTACAGCATACATATTTTATCATCTTTATAATTTTTTTTGAGATGATGAAATTAGAAGAAATTTTATTTCTTCTTCTATTTTATCACTCATTCTTTACTTCCTCAGGCACGTCTGCAGTTTGCTCAGATTCTAATATTTCCTCTGCCAATATCTCCTGAGTTATCTCTTCCAAGGTTTCTTCCTTTTCTTCTACAACAGGTTTAACCTCTTTTGGTTCCAATGCTTTTTCCTGTGCTTCGCTTAATTTGAATTTATTAAGATTTTTAAAAGCATCAAATATAGCCTGTGTATAACTGTATCGTGTTCTTGAATCTCCAAACACCTTTGACCAAATATCATCAACTCCAGCCAATCTAAATATCTTTTTCATTTCTTCTCCAATACACAATCCTATTCCCTTTGGAGCAGGAAGAAGTTCAACTGTCAATGAACCAGATTTACCTCTTATTTTTACAGGAATTGAATGAGGATTACTACATCCACACTCCCATGATCCACATCCTCTTCTAATAGGAATAATATTTAGCTTTGCTTGCTGTGTTGCTTTTTCTATTGCAATACTGTGCTCTGTTCCAGATGATTTACCAACTCCAATATATCCAGGTCGTCCAACAACAACACATGCATTTATATTAAATCTTCTTCCAGATCTATGCATTCTTGCAGTTCGTCTTGTAGAAGTTCTCTTGATTCCTCCTCCTTTTCCAGGAGAACCACCCATGAATATTATTTCTTTGCCTATGTCAGGTAAAAGTATGTCAACTATTTCAGACTCTTTGATTTTCAGCCCTCTGTTGATTATTTCATCTATACTCTTTATTCTATTCTCCAATACGTCTTTTCCAAGTTCTGTTTTAGGTTTCCAATGCATAATAACACCATCTATTCCTTATCTAACTGTTCCTTAA
>JAZDMZ010000127.1:0-13141 GCA_043800495.1 Candidatus Aenigmatarchaeota archaeon | reverse complement strand
ATGTGAATCCAAGAGAATCATGTGAATTTTGTAGAGAAATTAATCTAAAAATTGGAGATAGTACACCCTATGGATCTATTATTATTTACAAAATTGGTAATATAGAAAACGGCTGGTTTGCAACACTCTCTCCTAGAACAGGCGGGGATCCGTCTGAGAATTTCACTCTTCAGCTAATGCCTTTTTCACATCTAACTCATTTTTCACAGCTTTCTGAAAAAAGTGCTAAGAACTTTGGCATAGCATTTGCAAAACTCTCTGATACCATGTCACGCATAATGACAAAAAATCCTGCACTAAAATTTGCTGTGGACAAAAGAGAAGATGGTATTGCTCTCTGTGTATATGGTAAATGTACCACATGGAAAATGAAAAAAGAACATCTACATCTTAAACTCTTCCAATTTAGAGGAGATCTTAGCCAACCATCTATAGTAGATAGTACATTTGGAAGAAAAGAAATATTCAGTAATGATAAAGAAAATTATGTAAAAATGACTCCTGTGAAAAAAGTTGCAATTGATAATATCAATGAAATTGCAAAAGAATTGATAAATATTTTAACTAATATCTCGTCAGAGAAATTAGCTACTGGTGATAATGATGATTGATCTACATATACACACTTGTTTTTCAGACGGAAGACTAACTCCTGAGCAGGTCGTAGACCTGGCCATAGCATCTGGATTATCTGCAATTGCAATAACAGACCATGATGTTATTAATGGCATAGAACCTGCTTTAGATTATGCTAAGAATAAAAACATAAAAATAGTTCCAGGAATTGAGATAAGCTGTGATGAAAATGAACTTGGGTATAATGAAGTGCATGTGATTGGACTATTCATAGATTATAAAAACCACGAATTGATGAAATTCTGCGAAGAAATAAAAAAACAGAGAATAGAACAAAAGAAAAAAATAATAAAAAATTTACAAACAATTGGATTCAATATAACATATGAAGAAGTTGAAAAAACAGTTGGTGCATCATTTGGAAGACCCCATATTGCAAGGGTTCTTGTGAAAAAATACCCTGATAAATTTTCATCAACAAAAGATGTTTTTGATAAATATATTGGAATAGATAAACCAGCCTATGTTGATAGAGAAGACAGACATAGTATAAAAACTGCAATTGAAATAATCAAAAAAGCCAATGGTTTAGCGATATTAGCACACCCTGGTATGTATAAAGACGATTCAGCAGAACTAATAAAAATATTCAGTCTTCTTGGAGGACAGTGTATAGAAACCTATTATCCTTATCATATAATATTTCCTGACATGAAAATAGACATTGAGGAAAACGAGAAACTGGTAAAAACATATCAAAAAATAACACACTCTCTAAAACTATTGGAAAGCGGTGGTGGTGACTTTCATGGAGGAAATAGGGATACACTTGGTACAATGAAAATACCTGACAGTGTGCTAGAGAAGCTGGAGAATAAATTAACCAATGAAGATTTATAGCAATCCCACAAAACAATTAATATATTAAGTTGTGGGTTGCTATATGTGAAACCTGTCTATCATATCAGTTTATTTACAGGTTTCACTATAGCTATTGATAAACATAATGAAGAGGCAAAACTATGAAAACCATTGTATTTGTTACACAGTCTATGATAGAGAAGAACATGATGAAAAAAGATGAGTATTTTGGATATATGAAGAAATATCTATCAGATATTTCAAAAATAAAAGACATACAATTAATAATCAAGCTGCATCCAGCAGAAAAACATAGAAAAGATTATGAAAATATTATTAAAAATATTGGAATAAATGCAACCATATTACAAAAAGGTCATCAATACATATTAGAAGATTCTCTAAAAAGTGCTGACATTGTCATAGGATTTAAATCAAGCACAGTGCTGATGGCAATGATAATGCAAAAACCTGTCATAGGCATTGGAATATTGGATGGAATACATGATTTGGATAAATACTACTACTCAAAAAAAGAAGACAGTGCAATAATGAAAATAAACAAAAATGCAGATGTATCAACTGCTATTAAAAAACTATTCATAACCAAAAACAGAGATGCTCTTATAAAAAAACAGAATAAATATATAGATGATTTTTTCTATACTACAAAAGATGTCTACAAAAACATTGCAAAAGTAATTGAACAGCTTCTAAAGACAAACAATAAAATGACTGTTTTGAAAGGCAACTCAGCTATTTGTAATATAGGAGCTATGCCAATAAAATGGTTTTTTGATCCTGCAATAAACAGAAAAATGTCACCAATGAACATTAGTAATTCTGCATCATCATTTTTATTCAGAAAATTACTTTCGCTGAATGAAAAAACAAAAATCATACTATCAAAAACAATAGATGATTTTCCTGTTCATGATGTTATGTTTTTGACATTTACACCATTCATATCTCAAAATGGAGATCGTTATACAGAAAACATAAACATAACAATAAGAGACAAAGGAATAAAAACAGGCTATCTGGTATTTGATCCATTTTCAAAAACAGCATCAAGAAAACTAGGTACATTGCACACAATCTATTCATACATAGGTCTATTGGATAAAAATCCAATAAAACAACATGCAAACAAACTTGCAAATATTATGAAAACACCAGAAGAAAAAACATATTTTTCAAAAAACATGCTCTACATAGCACTTCTCTACTACGAGGCTGTCAGACTAGCACTTCAAAAACACAAAACAAAGATACTTTTCATAACAGGTGATTCGTCTATAATAGAAAGATGTGCAATAGCTGCAGCAGATTCATGCAATGTTAAAGTCCTGATAAATCCTATCGGTCTTGGTTTTATGATACACGACTGTCCTAGACAGGAAAACATATACATGGCTGTTTTTGGAAAAGATCATAAAAAAATGCTGATGGAAAATGGTGTAAAGAGTGATCACATATTTTTAACAGGATCAATAATGTTTGATAAACTGGGAAAATACCTCAAAAATAATAGAATTTAAAAGAATAAATTAACTGAATGAAATGAAGCTATTAGTAAAATAGCTATTTACTAAATACATGATAGGTGAATGAAATGAACATATTAGTAACAGGAGGAGCTGGATTTGTAGCAAGTCATGTAGTTGACAAACTCATTAAACTAGGTCATAGAGTCATTATAATAGACAATCTCACAAACAGCTCCAGAAAATATATCAATCCAAAAGCAATTTTAGTAGAAAAAAGCATACTTGATGATATATCAAAAGAATTTTCTGGTATAGATGTTGTAATACACCATGCAGCCAATGTTTTTGTAACAAAATCAATAGAAGATCCTATGCTTGATGCAAAAATTAACATAATTGGTTCATTAAACATATTAGAACACTGTAGAAAAGCAAAGGTCAAAAAAATAATATATGCAAACTCAGGAGGTGCTGCAGCAGGAGAAACCAATAAAAATGTTACAGAAGAAACACCAGTAAAACCACTTTGTCCATATGGTGTAAGCAAACATACAGTAGAGCACTATCTTTTTGTATACAATCATCTTTATGGTCTAAAATATACCTCATTGAGATATGCAAACATCTATGGTCCTAGACAAAATCCAAAAGCAGAAGGAGGGGTTGTTGCAATATTCATAGACAAAATGCTTAACAATGAACAACCTATCATATATGGCAATGGTAAACAAACCCGTGACCTAGTCTATGTAAAAGATGTTGCAGATGCAAACATTTTGGCACTAACAAAAGCAAATAATCAATGCATAAACATAGGAACAGGAAAAGATACTTCTGTAATCCAACTATTCAATGACCTAAAAAAAACAATTGGTTATAAAAAAGAACCAATATTCAAATCAGCTAGAAAAGGTGAAATAATTCGCAGTGTACTAAGTCCTAAAAAGGCTAAATCAGTACTTGGCTGGACACCAAAACACACAATTGAACAAGGACTAAAAAAGACTGTTGATTATTACAAAAATAACTAATATACGAAATAACTTAGCTATTGATAATCTAATCATCTCCTGAGTAATTCTTCACAACACTCCTGAAATAATCAATAGTCTGCTTTAACCCATCTTCTAGACTTACTTTAGGTTCCCAGTCCAGCTCCATCCTAGCTAAAGAAATATCTGGATTTCTTTTGCAAGGATCATCAACAGGGAGACCTTTATAAACTAGTTTTGAACTACTTCCTATTAGTTTAATTATAATTTGTGCCAACTCTGCTATTGTAGTTTCCTTTGGATTACCTAGATTAACAGGACCTATGAAATTATCTTTATTCATCAATTTTATCAAAGCATCAACCATATCAGAAATATAACAAAAACTTCTTGTCTGATCTCCTTTACCATATACAGTAATATCCTGACCTCTCAGTGCCTGTATAATAAAATTAGAAACAACTCTTCCATCTTCCATTGCAAGATTAGGACCATAGGTATTGAATAGTCTTGCAATTCTAATATCAACCTTTTTCTCATTATGATATGCCATCATCAATGCTTCTGCTACTCTCTTGCCTTCATCATAACTGCTACGAGGTCCAATGCAATTAACATGACCACGATAACTCTCTTTTTGCGGATGCTCCAATGGATCTCCATATACCTCTGATGTAGAAGTTTGTAATATTCTAGCTCCTGTCTGCAAAGCTAATTCAAGCATATTTACCATTGCATAAGTACTTGTCTTTATTGTCTTTATAGGATCTTTCTGATAATGAACAGGTGATGCAGGACATGCTAAATTATATATCTGATCACATTCAATGTGAATAGGATCAATAATATCATATCTAATTAATTCAAAATTAGAATTTGATCTAAGATCTTTAATATTGTCAATAGAACCAGTAAAAAAATTATCCAGACAAATCACATAATGACCCTGTCTAAGCAATTCTCTGCATAAATGACTTCCAATAAACCCAGCTCCACCAGTTACTAAAATAATCATAAAATTACCAATTCTTGAACAATAAGTCAGAACCTATTCTAGACTCAGTATTCATATTACCACAAAAGAAATTAAGTCAGAATCTTTATAAAAGCACTATAGCAAGAACTCCCAGTATCATAATAATAGCACCTATAAAATTCTGTATTAAATTATTTCTTTCTTTAAAGAAAATAACACCAAACATCATTGCAAACAATATACTCATTCTTTTTACTCCAATAAAATAAGACGATACTGTCATATTAAGTGCTATAAACCCAAATACAGACATTAGTCCTGTGCAAATACCTATTGGAATTAGTTTTTTCCAACTATTCTTCAATTGTTTTCCTATTCCACCAGATTTGATAAGAATTATAGGAATAAACAAAACAACTATGAAAAACACATCTACAAATGCCAAAAACATAGGACTCATTGAACCTAGAATAAATTTATTTGTAGTATTTATCAAAGCATACAAAAATGCTGTAGCAAGCATGAACAAAGCAGCCTTTTCCTTTGCTATAGCTCTAAATGGTTCTAACAGCCCTTTTCTAATCTCTCTTATATTCAAAATATATGCTCCTATAACAATCATAAGAACTCCAATTATCCCAAACAAACCAGGAACCTCTCCAATAAAGATAAATGATGTAATCAAAAGAAAAACAGGTGTAAAGCTCAGAAATGGTATAGTAGAAACAAGATTACCCGCTTTCAGAGCCTTCATGTAAAATACTATGGCAATAATCTCAAAACAAAATAAAAGAATTAAAGCAATATATATAGTCATTCCTCCTTCTATAACAAGTGATGAACCTGTAAATATAATAAATACAAATATTATTGGTAGTGCAAATAGCCATTTAGACCATGCAGTCATATATTCATCTATTTTCTTCAATGATCGTTTTGCAAAAAAATCTGCCAAAGCAAAAAACAATGCAGATAACAATGCAAATATTAGCCATATCATAATATCACTATATTTATTCAGAATAAAAACGCTTACTAAAGACCCAAACTATCTATTATCGCTTCATCAACCTCTCTCAGTTTTCTTGCAGAAATCAGCCCACATACTCTTATTATTCTTTTTTTATCTATTGTTCTTATCTGATTAAGCAGAACAGTTAACTTTGTCTTCAATGGAGAATTAGAACCATCAATCTCAACATTTGTCGGAAATTTCTTTGAATAAATATTTGATGTAATTAGCGCCACTATTGTAGTAGAACTTAATTCATTGCCTATATTATTTTGTATTATTAATGCTAGTCTTGTTTTTCCTTCCTCAGAACCAATAACAGGATCTAGTGATACAAGAACAACTTGGCCTCTTCTTATTTCATTCCTCAAAATCAGCAACCTCCCATTCTTTATTTATATTCTCAATATCATTCTTCATTTCAACATATCCTTCTTTCATCAGTCTTTTCTTACTCACATTATCTTTTTTTTCTATATGAACAATTAGTTCATCTTCTAGAGTGATCTCTTCTTGTTCAAGAACAATCTTTGGTATTATGATACCTATGGAATTGCCCCATTTTTTTGGTCTTGCTATAGTTTCCATAAAAATCACTGTATAACTATTGTATAACTAAATATAAATAGTTATCAATAGAACAACTTCTTCACATTATAGAAAATCTAATGACTTTATTCCAGCATGGTCTTTTTACACACTATAAACCACCAGTTAAAACTAGTAATCAATAACCAATCATCTATTCACTTAGAACAAAAACTATATAATTCCTTCTTTTTTCAGTATATTTCTTATTTCATCTTTTGTTAATAACATAGCCTGTCTTACATCATAATTATTTTTTGTTATTTTATTTACATTATTAGGGGTTATTATCAAATGTGGTGCAATAACAGTTGCTTTTATTATAAACATATCATCTATATCTTCAACATAATTAGCTTCTTCATCAGTAATGAGAACTTCATACAATTTTTCACCAGGTCTTATACCAATTATTTGTATAGCTATTGGTTTATTAGGAGATAACTCTTCTACCATAACTTCAGCTAAATCTTTTATTTTCAATGATTTCATTTTAATAATAAATATTTCTTTCCCTTCCATAATCGTACAAGCTTTTAAAACTAATTTTATTGCATCTGAAACAGGCATAAAAAATCTAATCATTTTCTCAGATGTCAAAGTAACAGCTTCTCCTTTCCTTATCTGCTCTCTAAATATGGGGATAACAGAACCAGTTGAATCAAGAACGTTACCAAATCTAACACAAGAAAATTTTGTTTTAGAACCTCCAACATTAGCATTCAACACTACTTTTTCACTCAGTAATTTTGTAGCCCCCATTGTGTTTATAGGATTAACCGCTTTGTCGGTGCTGATAAAAATAACTTTTTCGACATTTTCTTCATCTGCAACTTCAACAACATTTTGTGTTCCAAAAACATTTGTCTTTATTGCTTCAGATGGATTATATTCACATAAAGGCACATGCTTCAATGCAGCAGCGTGGAATACAATATCAACACCTTTCATTGCTCTTTTTAATCTATTACTATCCCTAACATCCCCAATAAAATATCTAACTGTTTTATAATCCTTTAATTCTTGTTGAAAATAATATAACATCGATTCATTGTTATCATAAATCCTAACTCTTTTCACATCAAATTTCAAAAGCTGTTTAACAAGCTCTCTTCCAATAAATCCGCATCCCCCTGTAACGAGTATATCCTTTCCGTTAAAGGTATTTTTTAATTCTATCATCATATCACATTTTTTGTTTTGTCCAAATTGTTTAGTTGGTTCACTATAACTATTAAATAACAACCCCACGTGAATTCACTTATCCACTTGGCTCTAAACACTTCTAATAGTATTATGTATTTAAGGCTTGAATATAGTATGTTATTGTATTCTTTTTTGGAACTCCCATATTTTCATTTTATCACAAAATTCAGATTGTTTAAATACATATCGTCTCTCAAATCCCATGGCATCTATAGATGCCCTGACAACCATTCATTTACCTGATTTAAAAGGATTTCACCAATCCTTTCAGCACCTTTCCCATCAACAGTTTCTTTCCCTTCTTTACTCATCCTTTCTCTAAGCTCATGATTATTTATCAATTCCTTTATGTTTTTCAATATATCTTCTTCAGTTTGATTATCCAAACCAAGTTTGATCACAAAACTATAATCCCCAAACGCATTTGTATTCTCATGCTCGTTTTGACATATTATAATTGCAGGAGTACCAACAGTAGCTATTTCATAAACACTTATACCACCAGATATAATTGCTACATCAGTAGTATACATCAAGTCCCCCATATATTCAATACTTTCTTTTAGAATATATTTTCTTTTAGAATTACTGATAATTTCTTTTATTTTATCAGCATGTATAAAAGCAGGACCAATGACAACAGTCGTGGTAAAACTATTTTTTATTTTTTCTATCACACCAAGAACCTTCAATGTAAGTTTGCCTGGATCAGTACCACCCATTGATACGAGAATATTTTTTACTTTTTTATTTATAATTTTATTTTTATCATGAAATACAGAATACTGTCCATCAATCACCGTATAAGAGGGCCCACTATAACAGTTAATTTTACCACAATCTATTTTTTTAACTATCATATAAACAAGCAAATCAGATAAAAATCTACCAGAACCTTGATCATCAATATTAACAAAAAAAATACCGGTTTTCTTAAGTTCTTCCATATATTCATTTTCAGTATTCAACATATCAATAACGATAACACTAGCCCCTGTTTTTTTTATTATATTGGATGTTAATATGGCATCCTCAGCAAGTGTCATTTTAACTGGTATTTTTTCAACTCTATACCCAGAAGCAGTGACTTTCTTAATACCAATTGAATAGTCTCGCATTATAAAAATAATTTCATTGTTGCCTTTCTTTATGATTTTATCAGCTAAAACAAGACCCCTCGAAATATGACCAAATCCTCGTTTTTTTCCCGGATCCCTTTCATCTGTGCTTCCACCATCAAGTCTAAATATTATTTTCATATGAAATACCTTATTACTAATGATTTTTAAATCTAATACCACCCAACTCTATAATTTGTGGTCAATCTATTCATGCAGTGCAAGAGAAATTTTGTTTCTCCTTACATCACTACTGCCAAAGTCTTTTGCACGCTGTATACAGAATGAAACAAAACTTCATCTGTACTGATTAAATAAAATTTAATCATGTACCACGGGTCATAGGTCAATGATATTCACCGTATAAAACAAACTTTATCTCCACCTATTTATAGTTAACCAAATAAAAAAACCGGACATAAATTTAGTTATAGTGAACCCAACAAAGATTCTGGATATTAATACCATTAAATTCACATATAGCAAACAACAAATTAATATATTGATTCTTTTGTGGGATTACTATAAATACCTTCAACAATATTCTTTATTTTTTTTAGTTGAAATGCAAATTCACTTGTATCTGATAAAAGACCACCAATACCATCAGCAATACCAAGTACTTTCATTGGTTTTGAAATATTATCAACAATAACATCGCCCCTTTTACCAATATATCCTCCAGCAACAAGAGTTATCTCACCTATTGTTTTTTTACCCATAATATTTTCTATTAGATTTTTAGTCTCAAGTAATGTAACCAATTCACCAGAAAACCCTGCTCTCATATCCAATCTAAGAACTTTTATACCAAGTTTATTAGATAGTTCTATAGCATCAGGAAATATTGTGCCTAATCCACCATCAATTATAATACCACTCTGATTCATTGATTCGACCATTTTTTTTGTTACTACAGGAACGCCAGGAGTAAAACCAATTATTATATCAGAATCTTTTGCAGCTTTAATATTATCATGATAATCAATAACTTTTACTTTTGTCTGCTTTGGTTTTATGATATTCAATGCATTTGCTATTTTTTTGCATTTTTCTCCATTTCTCCTTGAAATACACACATAGGCTCCTCTTTCAACTAATTTTAAAGCGAGTTTACTTCCAATATTTCCAACACCAAGTATTGCTATTTTTTTATCACGAATATCAATTAACTGACTGATCAGCGAATCAACTGCATTAACAGTCATATCATTTAATTTTATTGTGAAAACTTTGCTTTTACTTGCATTTTTTTTCACAATTTTTTCAATATCAACATTTTCTAGTTTTCTCTCAGCATCAACAAGAATAATATCAACAACCCCATCTATTGCTTTAGTAATTTCTTCTGCTTCTTTATCTGTGTGAATATTTGCAACACCGGAAACACCATTAGAAGAATATCTTATTGGAAAAAACCTATGATGTTTACCCAATTTTCCTACTGTAGTTCCAATACTAAAAATAGCCAATTTCTTATGCTGTCTAGCAATTTCAACAACTTCCTGTGCAATTTCCTGTGCTCGTTCTACAATGTTTTTCATTTTATCACAAAAATTAGTTGAACCATAATCATGGAACAATTTTTGTCTTCATTACCCAAATTCAAAGTTTGTTCACATCTATTATTTGTAACGGTTTAGCTTAAGAAAGTGATATTTTCATATAACAACTTGATTTGGCGTCTATATGCAAACTTTTGCATTTTAGTGTAGATATTCAAAATTCCTGACTATTTCAAAAGTACATAAAATGTATCAAATCGCTTTAATTATGCAAAATATCGGTGTTTAGCATTTCTATCCACTATCAATAACTAAATATCTACTATTATTTCACTTGTTTTGTTAACAACTAATAGATGAAGACCAACTGACTATACGGGTTTGAAATAAAGAAATTATCTCACTTTCAACAAATCATATCATATGTAATAACGTGGTCTTCTTCAATATCAACATTGGCTTTTTTACCAATTACTTTATCAAACTCTTTTGGTGATATTCCAGTACCAGGTCTTTTATTTGCAATCATATTAACTGTTATAACTTCGCCTTTTTTTATTTTTTTCAATGAAACGACACTTTTTCTTTGAAACTTGTATGCAGCATCTTCAACAAAATAATGACCATCAATAAATTTTCCTATTGATTTTTCAGCTTTACGAACACCATCAACTAATTTTTTTAATTCATTTGGATCAACAGCAAACCCATGATCAGGACTATCGGGCAAACTTTTATCAACCGTATAGTGTTTTTCAATTGTTTTTGCACCTAATGCAACTGCTACTATTGGTATTGTAATGCCTCGTGTATGATCCGAATAACCAACAGGAATGTCAGAAAATTTTTCCTGTAAAATGACCATTTTCTTTAGATTAGCATCTTTATCATCACAAGGATAACTCAACATACAATGTTGTATAATTATTTTTTCATTTCCTTCTGCTTTTATAACCGCAATTACATCTTCTATATCCTTAATAGTTGCCGCACCTGTTGAAAGAATAATAGGTTTTCCTGTTTTAGCTACCTTTCTAATTAAAAGATGATCAATGATATCAGCTGATGCTATCTTATAGACATCAACACTTATCTGCTCCAAAATATCAACACTATCTAAATCAAAAGGAGTTGACAAAAATACAATACCAAGCTTGTCAGCATACTTTTTCAATTCAACATATGCAGCAATAGACAAAGAGTCTATTCTCTTGAACGTATCGTATTGAGTTCCACCACCATCAGTATCAAGAGCTGGATCCCAGTATCTTGGAGCTGTTTTTGTAGTAAGCTTTTCAGCTTTGTATGTCTGGAATTTTATTGCATCTGCACCCGCTTCTACAGCTTTTTTTATCAAATCTTTGGCTCTATTAACATCATTATTATGATTCACACCTGCTTCTGCAATAACAAAACAATGACCTTCTTCTCCAATAACCTTATTGCCAATTTTTATTTTCTTCATCCTAACCAACCTCTAATAAAATCAACTGATCAAAAACCTTTTTTGCATTAGATACAACAATAATATTTTGCATATATCATATTTATCCTAAAGAGTCTTTTTAAACATTACTTGTTAACCGCCAGCCCATATGAGTCCAGCTTTTTGTTTGGCTCTAAATAATTGTAGTGGAGACAGATATTTAAGGCTTGAATGCGGCATGTTGTTGTATTCTTTTTGAAATTGTTTTAGAAGTTCATTTGTATGATCAAGATTTTGAACCTCATGATTATTCAGGAACTTCTTTACCTTTTTTACAACAGCTTCTGCCTTACCATTGCACTTTGGATTATATGGTCTTGTGTGGATGCTCTTTATTCCAAGTTCTTTACATTCTTCTCCAAAACTTTTTGTGTAGACTTTTCCACAATCACTTAATACAGACTTGAAACCTCCTGTTAATTGGTGAGCTCTTTTCAGACTTTTGTTTGTATTCTCTTGATTTGCTTGGTTGTATGCTCTGAGAGCATACAACCTACGTGTTGCATCATCTTCATGAAAAGTAATGCATATTCTCTTTCCATCCTTTATTCTTTTTGCAGCCCAGTCTGTGTGCATTAGGGAAAATACCTTTCTACGCACATATCTTTTGAAAACTTTCTTTTCTTTTATTTCTGGAAACCAGACAGATTTCCATCTTTGTATTGTTCTCATTCCTATTTTTCTTCCTGTTTCCATCCAGACTTGTATAACAGTTTTCCCAGATTCCAGAAACTCCTTGACTTTGTCAAGGAGCTTGTCCTTTGTTCTATTCCAGATATTCTTTGCAGCTCTCTTGAATCTCGCAGGAAGACCCTGTTTTATCCTTTTTACCACTTCGTCTCCATATTTCATTGGGGAACCACCTCAAAGTTCTTTGTTGGCCAAACAAAGATTGCTTGGAGGGGAATTAAAGTTCCCCCTTATACTCAATTATGGGGTGGCATCATATCCGATGTCGCATAACATGTAGCTAAATGTGAATAATATTCCCCATTATTATTCAAGAATTCTCCCCAGCAATCCCCAAAATAACTAGCAGGAACTTTTGTTTTATCAAAATGAAAAAATTCGACAGGTTGATGTTCTTTACTCATAATACCACAACAAGATAATCCCAGAAGTCTTCTTAAATCTTTGTTTGTTTTCTAAAATCATTTAGTTTACATGCAGCAATATATGATCCAGAACCAGCTACAAACCCACACAGTCCACCCACTATAACATAATTAGCAAGCTCTGTCATATACTGGCCTATACTTGCATTTGGATCTTGGTTCAATGCTGCTAAAACAGCACCTGTCACAATACCAGTAAAAAATGTTATGATAGAT
>JAZDMZ010000095.1:0-2473 GCA_043800495.1 Candidatus Aenigmatarchaeota archaeon | reverse complement strand
GTAAAATTAAGAATTAGACAGGAAAAATCAATAAATATGATTTATCGTTGACCTTAAAAACACTAAATTTACGATAATCAACGCCAAGTGGCAAAATGAGTTAGGTGAAAGAAATAGCCTTAGGAAGTGACGAAGTCAGGTGTAAATTCAAAATAATCGCCTATTTTAAGCTCTTGGTTTTGAACACTTCTAAACAACTGTCTTGTTTCTCTTACCAAACCCAATATCTGTCCTTCGCTCATACAACCAACTTTCTCATCACTTTTTCAAATCTTTCTGTTGAAAATAATTTTATCCCATGCTTTATCACTTTTATAACAACCGATTCTTTGTTTTTAATCAGCTTTTCAAAATTTCTTGTGGTTTCAATGTAAAAATTTATATGATATCTTTCATGTCTTTTGTGTGCGAAATGAAATTTTATTTTCTCAGCTGTTTTTTCAGTTTCTGAGGAATCACTGACAATAAATATATCTATATCACTCAACCTATCTGCTTTCCCTTCTGCAACAGAACCAAATAAGTATACTGCATCTGTCTTGTTTAGTTTTTCTATAATTTCCTGAACAACTATCCTGTAGTTATTCTGTGATATAAGAAGAAACTTATCACTCGGATCATAGACAAATTCATGGTTTATTGAAATCTCATATAGTTTTTTCTTTTTTATTATCTCTATCAGCAGGTTTTTTTCAAGCTCTTTTAATGTCTTTCTAAACAACAAATCATTCTCTTTTCTTTCTATCATTTTTGCAAGTTCTGATATGGAGAATGTTCTATACCTATTTCTAATCAAAACATTGAGGACATCTGCAGTTATCTTATATCTGAAGAGATCAGATGCCTCTTTTCTCAGTGGAATTAGTATAGTATTCATATTACTATATAGTATCTGTATTACTATATAAAACTATCGCTTTATGGCGATAACATGAAGTCCTGTTAATATCACAAATTATAGTGCAAGACATAACTTTCTAGAACAATATTATAGTTATGTCTTCACATATAGTAAGGACAAAAATATAATAACTCTAATTAGTTTTGTCCATTACTATAATTCAATCTATGTATATTTACAGACTAGAAATTTAGATATTATTGAAGATTGGTGTAAGATATTTTGGATCTTTTATAATTTTGTCAAATTGTTCCATTATCTCTCTTGTCATTGGACGATCAGTTCCTAGCACCACATCATCTATTTTTCTAACAGGACAGATTTTTGCTCCTGAACCTGTTACAAATACCTCGTCTGCACTACGAACATCTTCTATCTTATAATACCCTTCAACAACAGCTATTTCTTTTTCAGTTGCAATTTCCATAACAGTTCTTCTGGTAATACCAGGAAGTACAATATCTGATGCTGGTGTATATAATTCTCCTTTTTTTACAAAAAATAGATTTGCACCAGTACATTCTGTAACAAATTTATTACCATAGTTATCACCATAGGTAAGCATTAATGCATCAACTACTCCTGCTTTATTTGCCTCTAGTTTACAAAAAATATTGTTCATATATTGTGTCATTTTTACTCCTGGATTGAGAACAGATATTGGTGGTCTTGGTCGTTTTGCTGTTATAACATCAATGCCATTTTCATAATATTTTTGTGGGTATAATTGAATTGTATCTGCAATAATAAAGAATGTTGGTATTTCGCATTTTTTTGGGTCTAGTCCAAGGTCACCAATTCCTCTTGTTACAACTAATCTGATATATCCATCTGTCAGTCCATTTCTTCTACTGGTTTCAAGAAGCTTTTCCTCAATATAATCTTTAGAAAGACCTATATCCAGTTCAATGCCTGCTGCTGATTCATATAATCTTTCAATATGCAGAGGAAGTCTGAAAATACCGCCATTATATATTCTAATTCCTTCAAAAATCCCATCACCATATAGAAGACCGTGATCAAATGGGCTTATGCAAGGTATATGCTGTGATACGAATTCACCATTAGGAAAATTATAACTCTTTATAAAATTTACTTTATCCATATTAAGAGATTGACAAAAAGACTTAAATTTGGGTTTATAATGCCAAAAGGATTAAAAAGTGTTAAAAGTATTGAATAATATGGGAATTGAAAAAATATTGAAACATGGTCAAAAACCACACAACTTTGGTGTTATTGAAGGATATACACACAAACACAAAGAAGTAGGAAGCAGGTGTGGTGATATTGTTGAGATATTTGTAAAATTAGATGGTAATAAAATAACTGATATTAGTTTTATTTCTGAAAGCTGTGCAATATGCACTGCCTCTGCGTCTTTGCTGACTGATTATGCAAAAGGAAAAAAGGTTGAAAAAATAAGAAAAATGGATAATCTTGCACTACTAAAAATAATGAAAATAAAACTACATGCAGATAAACTAAAATGCGCAATGGTGCCATTGGATGCACTGAAAAAATGTGTTAGATAAACTATTCAGATATTAATGGATTTTTTTCTTGATATTT
>JAZDMZ010000066.1:0-2979 GCA_043800495.1 Candidatus Aenigmatarchaeota archaeon | reverse complement strand
ATAATTTCTCATATTTGCAAAGTAGTAAAACAACTGAAAAAAAAACTATAAAAACTATCAAAACATATTTTGAAAAGGGTGTGATATATGTGTTTAACAAAAAACAAGCAGGCTCCTGCTGAAAGCAAAGCTCTGATAATCTATTCACAGATTACAAGTTTTGGTGGAGAGCGTCTTAATCTAACTGAATATGAGCTTGAAATAATGCTTGGTAAAAAACCTGATAGAGTTGAAGATCATTATAAAAAATAGAATTTAGATTACATATTAACTTATTCTATAGTATAATTTTCCTATTACTTTTGTTTAGAATATTATTAACATCCATAGCAGGCTCTTGATCCTGGTGTGTGATTTTTCAAAATTTCTTTCATTCTCTGTTCAAAAAGATCTGCGTGTTCAGCTGAACAAAAATATCTTTTTTGTAGTGTTGTATAACCAATAACAGGGACATTTCTAATAACTGGGGTTTTCATTTCTATTTTACACAATTCACATTTTTTGAATAGAATATTTAGCATATATATCATCATATTATTTTCTGACAATGTTGTGTTCTGGTCCTTTTTGATTATATTTAGCATAAACTTCTTTTTTTACCAGATCAAACGCTTCTTCTATATCTACATTCAATTGATTGGCAAGTCTGCATAGGCCAAAGAACATATCTCCAATACCGTCTACAAATATCTCTTTGTTCTGTTCAACAAATTTCTTTCGTTCTTCTTCTGATTTGTATCTAAGGTGTTGAGACATTTCTATAAGCTCCTCATGAAGATGATCGAAAAATCGGGGTTCGCAAATTTCTCCTTTTCAATCTGCCCAGAAATTTGCTCAGACCCACTGGAAAGCAAACAACCAATGACGTCATCGCGATCGCCGAAATCATCGGAATCACAATCCGCATCGACATCAATCGGAATACCGCTGCTGCCGGAAAACCAGCCCAAAGGAACTTTACCTATAAATCCTTTTTTTCTTCCTGCCTGATATCCTCTAAGATTTCCTACTACTTTATCATCTCCTCTATAATTAGGCAAAATTCTTCCTTTGCTACATGCCTCAACACGTTTTGTATCTGCTTCTGTTCTTGCTTCTTTATCAGTGTAGTCTGCTTTAATGACTGCTCCTGCAAAACCTGCGTTTTCTTCACAATTATACAAATACCACGTTCTTCCATCCTTATATGGAATAGGAAATCCTTGTTTAAAATCTATTTTTATTTTTTTCCCACCAGGACATACATAGTATATTCCTTCTTTGCGATAATCAAGAGCTCCGGCAAAAGCTCCAAACCCTGTGTTTTCTTCAAGAAATCTTCCAATATATGGATATTGCATGACTTGAAATATAATTTCCGGAAGATTTGCATACCTGGAATCAGCCAACACTTCTTCTGCTGTGATTTTTCCTAAAGTAGGTCTAGGATCATATCCTGACAATGGTCTTATTTCATTTCTAACAGCTGTCAATGTCATACTCATCTCAATTATTATCACAGTAATGTATTTAAAACTATCATTGGGTAGTTACACCCATTCAAAATTGCAAGTGAATTATCTATCAGCCTTTTTTATAGCATCTTCAAGCTCTTTTCTTATTCTATGGGATTCATCTCTACCTGAGTAAAAATCTATTCTAATTGATTGCATGAGCTTTGCAGAAAGTATTCTTGCCACTTTTCCTTTTTGGTCATCTGATGATGCCTGTATCCAAGAGCTTATGAATATCATTCCAAACTTTGGTGATTTGCCCTGTTTTTTAAGATGTCTGAATAGTGCCTTTTCAGCTCCTATTAGTTGTATAGAAGATGCTGATAATCTTGCTAATCTTTCTATGGATCCTGCGGATGCTACCATTTTTGCTAAAAGTATTTCATCTATCAAAGCTGATGAATTTGGCATAAGTTCTCTTATGCTGGTTTTGATATATGCTTCCAATTGTCTTCTTTCTTCATTTATCTTTTCAATAACCTGTGCATAGGATTGAATGACTAGTATATCTTCTTCTGACAGGTCTAGACCAACTGATTCTGTGAAAGTTGGAAAATTGTTTTTTGAACCATAGGTTGCCACGTGTTTTACTAATTCTTTATGAGATAGTCTACATTCTGGGTAGTGAAGACCAAACCACTCTTTCAGTCGCTCGGACATAAGATTAGATATTTTTGAAATATCATCCAGTGCATTATTTGCCTGTATTATAAACTTATCTTTACTAAAAACAAATCGCATTTTAGCCTTGCTATAGCAAAAACAGAAATCTGATAAGAATTTATTAAATGCCTCATCACTATGGAACTGGAGAGATATTCCTAATTCTCTTAATTTTTTTCTAAGAATTGCATGGGCTACTTCTCCCTGTTGTATATCATAACCATCTAGCTGTGCTAGGATAGAAGATGATCCTGCATCATATTGTTCCAGTGCTTTTTTAGGATCTTTATCAAATAGCTCAAAGCGTAGGACTTCCTCATTATCTGAGAATGCAAATGCACCAAACGGTGCTATTGCAACATAGGCTGTTTTTTTGGCTGACATACTACTATTTAAATTTTACTAAGGATTAAAAACTATAATATTAGCATTAATTTGCTGTTTTAGAAATTAAAGGTGTTGAACATGGGAAGAATACGAGGAAAGGATATTAAGGTTGTTTCGTTTGATTTGTATGATGCTTATCCAGAAAAGTTTAGTGGAGATTTTGAACAGAATAAAAAATCAGTTGATGAGTTCAAACTTTTTGATAGTAAGAAAAAGAGAAACAGAGTAGCTGGCTATATTGTCAGAGTTGCTAGAAATTCTAAGAAGTAGGATTATAGTAGAATACATAACTAATTACCTAAATTTTCTACATTTCTTTTCACTACATTATTCCTAGAGGTGAATCGTATCACATCAATTATATGTAGTGTATAAAATATCTACTATATTAGCGATTACAACAGCCACATACAAAAATTCTATAGGGAATTCTTGT
>JAZDMZ010000057.1:0-3781 GCA_043800495.1 Candidatus Aenigmatarchaeota archaeon | reverse complement strand
CAATATTTTTTTCAATCTCTCTAACAGTAGCAATTCTTGCTGATTCAATTGCATTATGTCGTATTTGTATATATTTATCAGAAATAAGATAGACAACCTTTGGATATTTTTCCTTTGTACCAAATTCAAAACCAGATATCTTATGCTTTGGAACTCCTTTCACATAACCTTTTCTAGGTCTTTTTGAAGATATTCTTGTATATGCCCTATGCGGCCGTCTATAACATCTCGCTGGTCTTAATCCCATGATTATCACATCATAAATAAATATATGTTATACATACTCCATTTATAATATATTTAAATCTAATAATTACAGTTATATGAAGTCAGATTATGAATAATAGAAAGTTTCTTAAACTATTGCATGAATATAATTCACTATGATTCCAACAAAAATCTTTTTTACAAGAGGAGTTGGTGTACACAAAGACAGACTATGTAGCTTTGAAATGGCACTAAGAAAAGCAGGAATTGAAAAATGCAACCTGGTTAATGTTTCTAGTATTTTTCCACCAGGGTGTAAACAGATTTCAAGAGACGAAGGTGAAAAACAACTAAAAGCAGGTCAGATAACATTTGTGGTAATGGCTAGAAACGAGACCAATGAACCAAATAGATTAATTTCAGCTGCAATTGGTCTTGCTCTTCCAAAAGATTCTGATACTCATGGATATTTATCAGAGCATCATGCATATGGAGAAACAGATGAAAAAGCAGGAGAATATGCAGAAGATCTTGCAGCAACCATGCTTGCAGGAACACTTGGAATAGATCTTGATCCAAATATAGCATGGGAAGAAAGAGAACAATCATTCAAAGCAAGTGGAAAGGTATTCAAAACAACAAACACAGTCCAGTCAGCCCAGGGAAACAAAGATGGTCTCTGGACCTCTGTAATAGCAGTTGCTGTTTTCATACCATAATAATCTGAACAGAATCAGTTCTTCAGAAATTATTTTTTCTCTCCATAGACAAATATCCAAGGTTCGATGAAAGCAGGAACCCAGACAGTCTCAAATCTAATATTAGTAAAATGTGTCTTCATAATTTCATTTATTTTTTCCTTTCTTTTCTCATCATATGCAGATCCACACTGAGCAGAAAATCTTCCGCCTTTTTTTAATGCACCTGCAATTATTTCCATAAAATTCTTAGGAATTCCAACAGGTTCCATTGTAAGATCATATATAATAGCATCAAAATCCCTGTTTTTCTCTAGAAATTCAAAAGCATCTCCTATGATTAGCTTAGAACGTTTATCTTCTAGTGAATTACCAACTACCTTTGGTAAAAACTTTTTAGAAACATTCACAACCTCTTCATCTATATCAACCACTGTCACAGAATCAACAGAAAAGGTTAATGCCTGTCTGAGCACACCACAGTCACCACCACCAATAATAGCAACCCTCTTTGCCAATCCATCTTTTAGAATAGGTTCTGTCAAAGCATTGCTATAAGCCTCTTCCTCATATTCAGCAATCTGCACATCTCCATCAATAAACAAAATATTACCAAATTTCCTATGCCTATAAACATCTATTGTTTGAAATTTTGATTTTTTATGAAACAACAGCTCCCCCAGCTCATATACAGTAAACTCATCCATGTAGATTATTTTTTTTGACATAGTTATCATCAATCAATTTTTCATAAAAAACCTATAGCCAATTAATTTATAAATTAGTTTTGCCATAGCAAAAGCAGATCTCTCAGAACCACTGCCACCACAAAGCTCTACCACATCAAACCCAACAACATTTTTATTTTCAAAAATATATCTGAATAATTCAACAGATTTATACCAGTCAAACCCACCTGGTTCAGGAGTACCAGTAGAATCAACAACAGACCAGTCAAAAAAGTCAACATCAATTGTGATAAAAACATTATTTCCAAGTTTATCAATTCGTTGTTTGATTATATCAATGTTGTTTATAGTGTCCTTTGCAAATAGCACATTGTATTTATTTTTCTTTATAGCTTCTGCCTCATCCCAGCATAGACTTCGTATACCAACTTGTAAAACATCATCACAGCTTTCTCTTATTCTTGCCATCACACAGGCATGATTCAAGAATTCACCATCATAGTGATCTCTCAGGTCTGCATGTGCATCAAACTGAATAACAGATAAATCAGAATATCTCTCTTTGAGTGCTCTATAACAACCAAGTGTTATCAGATGTTCACCACCAACAACAACCAAGAATTTATTCGTATCCAAAATTTCTTTACATCTGTTCTTAATATTATTGATTACTGTTTCATTATCCCCATCAATATCAACTGGTTCTGCAGTAGTTATACCAATTTCAAATATATCTTTTTCAATTTCTTCATCATATAATTCAAGATATCTAGAAGCCTGTTTTATAGCCTCTGGTCCAAGTGCAGTACCTTTTCCATAGGTTACAGTTCCTTCAAATGGAACAGATAGTATAACAACCTTGCTTTTTTTGTCACAGAATTCAGGAGCAAGACCAAAGAAATTGTTAGGAGTATCCATTTATCATCGCCTATTTACCAAATCATCTCTAAATCCTATGATTTTGTCCATCAGTTCTTTCTGTTTTCTTTCACTACAATTATCTATAACATAACTAGCCATCATAGGAAATATCAAACTATATTCTGACCATATTTGCACAAGTTTCTCATCATCACTTTCCTTATATTTTCCCCAGGAAACACCTTCTGAAAAAGTACACCCAGACAAACCACCTTCTTTTACATTTGCAGTTGTTATCTGTATTCCTCGTTCAGCACCCTCAAAGTCAATTCCAAATATCTGGCTGATTGTAGGACCAGTCTGCTGAATAAAATTCTTTGGTCCACCTCCACCAAGTTCTACAAAACTTGTCTGCTGTGTTTTATAGACTATGGCAGCTGACTGTAAAATATCCTCATGAGCAGAAACTCTTACATCAATTCCTTCTGTTGCACATTTGGCAAGGTTCATTCCTATTGAATGGTTTGTATGAGAATCCCAGAATATTGGAATTTTGTATTTAGCAGCCATTGCAACAAAACTTCTTTCAGGATGTTTTGCATATTTCAATGTATATTGTCCTAGCAAATACAGAAATTCTGGGCTTGACAGTGCCTTGGCAGTAAGCTCGTGTTTATATTTTAGAACAAAATCTCGTATAATCTCATCCTGTCCAATTAATGTTTCCTTTTCATCAATTACAATATCATATATTCTAACAGCACCTTCTTTTCTCATATCATTGTCGTCAGCCTGTGGATTTATTTGCTTAACAGGCAGACCAAATGCAAAGTGCAAATCATGATATATCTGTGCACCTGTTGAACATATTACATCAATAAATCCTCTCTCAATTAGATCAATTACAACACCACCCAGACCACCAACAATTCCAGCACCAGCTATTCCAAGCCAGATAGCATCATTATCATCAATCATTTTTTTGTACAATCGTGAACCCTTTAAAACATTCCTTGCCTCAAAACAGGTTTTACCAGCAGATTCCAACAACTCAGATGTTGTCATATCCTTTTTTAGTCTAATTGGAACTATATCAGCTCCTTTCATGTATTTTGAATGTTTGCAATTTGTTTTATCGTGCATCATAATAACAATAATAATTAAGTGAAAAATACTTAAAAACATTTATAGTTATGAACAAAACTATCTAGAGTATAATATGTTTGTTCTAACTATACATGGTTGAATAGAGTTCAACCTGTACAAGAGAAACTTTGTTTCTCTATGTATGTACGAAGCATATCTATTCTAGAAAGTTATGCTTCG
>JAZDMZ010000034.1:0-2260 GCA_043800495.1 Candidatus Aenigmatarchaeota archaeon | reverse complement strand
AAATCACTTGAATCCAGCTTACCATCTATCTTTCCATCATCTGAACCCCATTCAGTCACATCAATATAATATTCAGCAGACACTTCTATATCCTTTTCACTATATTTGTTGAAAATTGGATCTTCTTTCCAGCAAAATTTTGTTTTCTTTGGCTCGCGAACAGATATATGTAATTTAAATGGGTTTACTGATAAATCTTCAAAATAACTAACATTCACAAACATGTTGTCTTTGTCTATAGTCTTTGTAATATATGAGAACTCTTTTCCTGGAATTTTAATATCAGCCATCAGATACCACATCAGATCATTGCTGTCGTCAAAGACCCTTGATGGTATTTGCTTTTTTGCAGCATCCACAATCTTTTTCATAGCAGGAGTTGGGTTGTAGTTAACATGAAATTCAGGCATTTTTGGTGTTGAGAGTGTATTAGCTGGCAATGAATTTGGTGGCTGTTCTCCTTTTTTTGGCAGACAGCTGTAAATACCAGTACCCAGAACTGTTAGAACCAATGCTGCGGTTATATATTCTCCTGTTTTTGACATAATACCCATTAATGTTATACCTTATAACGTATTTAAGTATATTGTCACCTATAGATAGTTAAATAGTGTGTTGTTTATGCGAAAGGGATATATTGCAATGGTTCTGTTGGCAGGCATAGCACTGTTATCATCATATTATGCATTTTTTGACAGATCAGGCTCTGTTAAAAAATATTCACCAGAAACTCCAAAATCAATAAAGAGAGTTTATCATAACAATAAAAGTGATATTCGTGCTATTCTTGTATCAGGTCCTGGATCTGATGTTGATGAGCAAAGATTTAGAATGAGCAATGACTTTGCTGAGAAATATTTGAAAAGTATTGGGGTCAATGAAATATATTCATATCACTATGATTCAAAAAATCCTGAAAAATTATCTGGCGAATTACTAGGCAAAATGAGGGATGTGTTGTCTGTGGCAGAAGATCATGATGTTACATTAATAACATTTGCATCCCATGGCAATGGAGAAGGAATAATTCTTTCAAAAAAAGAGAATAATAAATATGGGATGAGCTATGATAAATTAGCATCAATTCTAGATGATATTGATGGGTATAAAATTGCTATTATACAGGCTTGTAATGCTGATGCATTGGTAGAAAATATGTTTACATATGGAAAATATAGTGTTTTTGGCAAAGATTGTAAATTGCCACATAATTCAGTTGTTTTGGCAGCAGCATCTGATAGTAATAGAAATGAACAAACGACTTTTTGCGCAGGAAATGAAAGTGATTATATACCAAGATTTTTGAAAGCACTTAAAGAATATCATAATGTTGAAAAGGCTTTCAAAGAATCATGGAATTCTTCAGACAGACCAACAATGCATACATCAGTTCCAAATATGAAAGAATTGAATGGTATTCTCAATAATAAGAATTAGCTAGTTTTTTTTTGTTATGATATCTGGAAAATATAATAAAAGAATTTAAGGATTATGGATATAGCATAATCATGGGATACATTGACATGGCAAATGATGTTTTATTAAAAAGGGTTGGATTTGTTAAAAGAGAGGAAATCTGGCTAACATTGTATGAGGGTAAGCCAAAGGCACTTGTTCATATGAGTTATGCTCAGGGAGAAGCAAACTGTTTATCTTCTGTTCCAGTAAATATGAGAGCTTTTTATAAGCAGATGATAGATTATGGTGTTCCTGAACCTGTTGCAGAAACTACTTTTTTGAGATATTCTAGAAATAAAATATCTGATAATTCTGATCCTGTTGGAGAAGCAGCTTTTTTAGAATATACTAGAAGAAGTGATAAACCTCTCAATGACCCTAAAGAGGTGGTTAGGATATTAGAAGGCTTTTTATCACAAGAGAATGAAGAATAATGTATTATATCTTTCTCTCAATTAGATAATAGGCAAAGGCATTTAGTTCTTCTTTTGCTGTTGATTTTTTGAGAAGAGATTCTGCATTAGACCAGGCTGATTCTACTATGTCTTTTGCTCTTTTCTTTGCATAGTCAAATGCTTTGTATTTTTTCAAAATATCAACTGCTTCTTCTATTAATGAACTGTCCCAGGTATGCATATTTAAGATTTCTAATAATCTTTTCCTGTCTTTTTGATTTGCTTTTGATAATGTGTAAACAATCATTAGTGTTCTCTTTCCTTCATGTATATCTTCACCATAGCCTTTTTTCTTTTGAAATTCTTCTCCTGTTAGGCTAAGAATATCATCTTGTATTTGGAATGAT
>JAZDMZ010000008.1:0-2318 GCA_043800495.1 Candidatus Aenigmatarchaeota archaeon | reverse complement strand
AATCTGATAGATATCAGGCGCAATCCTTCTCCGCCTGAACCTTTATTTTCTTGATCTCGGCATTATTTTTCTCTACCACCTCTAGGATTTTGAAATGTTTGATGATTTTATCCTTTTTCATTTTATCCTCTCCGGGTTTATAAAAAGTCTACCTGTTCTTCAGCCAATATATCAGTTCACCATAACATTCTGATTTCTTGCTTCAGGTATAATCATCACAGCTATCGATTTTCTGTTGTTTATACCATATTTTGATATAATCGGTGTTATCGGTATCTAACAACGCCTCTGTTCAGTTGATCACTCAATCTGCCAGCCCTTTAGGATTGCTCTTTACCTTCCCGACTAACGTATAGGTGATCAGCGCTACCACTAGGATCAGGATGATAATAGTTATTAGCTTGCTTATTTTCATGATAGATTGTAAAAGATAAATATGGATATACCATAAGTTCGTAAGTGAACCACACTTATTTTATTTCTCGTGTTATATCTGCTAATTCCCAGCCTTTCAATTCTTTTGTTGCTGACAAATAGGCAGTAAGTTTTCAACCATTTGGCAATGTCTTATATACAATTTGTCTTCAAGGAATATAGGTGTTAGAAGCAAATTTCAATTTTGTATTAAGTGGAATATCCCAACAATATCAATTTACAAATTCCTTTGCTGATATTGCTCAATAGAGATGTCCTTTCCAATTAGATACTCCATTGTTTGCATTTCTCAATACATCATACCAACCACCAACTCAATCTACTTTTACATTCAAAGCAAATCTGTAATTAGTGCTTTCCTCATACTTATACTTATCAATAAAACTTTGAGTGAATTTAGCACATACTTTTAATGTTTGTCAGTATTCAAAATTATACGATACGCTTGGATTTATCTTTCATTGATAACTATCAAAGCTACCAATGAAAGCAAATGCTGTTCCTACCAACAAGGACAAAGCAAATAGTGATAATAGTTTTTTCATAACAAGATATTGTAATAAGATAAAAGAATTACTTTAATGAATAAGCAGTATGCCTTTGCATTCTTTTTCAAATTCTGACATATTTTCTAATCAATTCTTTGTATCTTTACATTGATCACTCATACTGATAATGGAGATAATTTTCTAAAAGCCGACGAAGATAGATCAATAATTTTGTTTGTGTATTCTTTTGGTCCATAATCGTTATGAAAACATTCCACACATTTACCATTTTCAATATTACACACACGATACATATGATATCTTTCTTCTCTTCATATCCTTAACGCGCAAGTATCGTGATTTTTACTCCAATCCTGACCAAACAGCTGGTAATCATATCGCGTTCATTTTCACGTCGGTTCCATAACAATGAGAACTTGTGTTTCTGTTTGTTTTTCGTAGTTTGTTTGTTCTGATCCTACTGCATAGACTATTCAGAACATAATAACTGATAGTCCGATAATAGATAATTTTTTCATATTATTTATTATGCCCCGGATTGTAGGCTAAAAAGGTTTAGAATCCTCATCCATAGATATAAAACGCTGAAAATCTTTGTTTTGGTTATATACAAACTTTCTTGATGTTATATAATCGCTATAACTTTTCAAGAGAGGCTCCAAATATACTATATTCTCTTCTGCTTCACCTTTAGCTAGTATAATATCCGCTAGTTCTATATCAGTTAATGTCTCAATCTGTGCTACTGTTATTTTAGCATTAGCGGATTCTTTTCTGATACGTTCTTTTATGACCGGTGATTGTTTATTATATTGCACTTTATTACGAACATAGGTTTGTTTCTCTTTTCCATAGAGATCAGATAGTTTTATTAACTGTATTGATAACTTTGGTAGGTTCTTCCTACTAGTATCAACCTCTATATCCTCGATCAACCTATTGATCTCCTCTATTATCTCTTCCATGGTTGCTTTTTTGTAATAAATATAAAGACTATTTCTTATCTTCAAATGGATTACCTCACTTAAATAACTGCTGTAGATCGACCGGGTTGTTAATAATCGCTTCTGATATAACAGTCTCTATTGGTGATGCTTTCCCCGGTAGGATAGCATACTGGGTCTCCATCCCCTCTCATTCTCTATTGATCTTAAGATCATAGGCATAGATATCATGGTAATCCTCGTCGTCTATCAACGCTTTGATCGCGTTCATCATAGTTTTCTGGGTGATCTCCCAAATCTGGATTTTCTCAGCCTCGTAATTCCAGACCACCATCGCCCAGAAATGACGTAATCAATCGGGGTTGATTACGTTCAGTGGTTTCTTGTCCATCGGATACCTCAATGGTTTCCTTTTCATCTTACCATCAAC
>JAZDMZ010000121.1:0-8794 GCA_043800495.1 Candidatus Aenigmatarchaeota archaeon | reverse complement strand
ACCATGCAGTGTGTCCAACTATATCTAGATTGTATTTTTTAAGCAGTTTTTTGGTTTTTATAATATCTATTTTTTCTGGAACAGCCTGATCTTCTTCAATAAACAGGTCTATGAAATCAAATTTATTTTTCCCAATCCATTCTATTTCATTGATTATATCTTTTCTTGGATGATTTGGATATCCTATTTTCATTTTATCACCTAATCAATTATTTACAATCTATCCACTGGATTCTGCTAGATGGAATGCTTAGAAATAGATTAGGACAGTCTGTAATCACAAGCACCTCTTCTATCTGATTATAAATTCCTGAACAGGATGCTGTACTTGTGTTTGCAAAAGTCTTGGTTTCTCCCAGATCTAAATGACCGCCAGCATATTCGAATAATGCTCCTGTATTTGGTTTTAGATATATTTTTGAGATTTCTACACCAACACTACCATAGTTCTTTAGTTTAACATCAAATGTATGTGTTATACCCTGGTTGCAGGAATTTGAGCAATTATAACTAGCTGAAATAAAATCAAGATCTACTCTATCACAAGAAAGTTGCTTATCTGTACTGGTTTTTAGATCAGAATTGTATGCATCAATATAGGATATCTGCCATTGGTATATAATAACTGCCATCATCAGTGCTATTGCAACCAATAACGTGGCTGCTATCAGTGGTTCAAATCCTTTCATCTTTTTTGATGCCATAAGAATATGATGCAATGATTGGTATATATTATTTACAATAATAGATGATGTATGATACAACGCGTAAGAATAATGATTTCTGGAGATGTGCAGGGTGTTGGATTTAGACAGTTTATCTATAAGTATGCAATAGAGCTTAGACTGAGTGATGGGTTAAAAACATGAATGACAGGGTTGAAGCTGTTTTTGAAGGAACTAAAACTGCTATAGATAAAATGATTGATCTTTGTAAAAAGGGTCCTAGGGGTTCTGTTGTGAAACAGATTAATGTGATTGATGAAAAACCAGGAGGGTTGAAAGATTTTAAAATTAGTTAAGAACTAGTAATTTGCCGAATCTGCTTAGATTTAACTGCAGTTTGCCATTCCATTCAGAAGCATAAGCTTTTTTTACCTGTATTTTACTACCTTGTTGAACTTTATCTATGTCATCTCCCCATATTGTCAATAGAATATTTCCTGTGCTATCCTGTATAATGGTATTCATTACCCGTGTTTCTCCATATCTCGTATTAACAGATCTAGGTTCAAATCTCTGGATAACAGAAGCTTCTAGCTCTACATTTTTTGACGAGGCTGATAATGAGGATATATTTGATGGTGGCATTCAATACTCTTGTCACGGCTACGATATAAAGATTTTGGTGATTGAAAATTATTTTTTGCCTGATACTGTTTTTACACTTTCTAAGAATTTCCTGCTTGTTTCTGCAATTGTTTCTCCATCTAATCCATATTTTTTATAAAGAGCTTCTTGGCCACCTGATTCTGCAAATGTATCATCTAATGCAATTGCTTTTACATGGGTAGGATATATTTCTGATAAGTGTCCTGCAATTCCTTGACTAAGTCCTCCGTTTTTTTGATGATCTTCTATCACAACAATTGCGTTTGAATAAATTGCTGCTCTAATCACAGCTTCTTTGTCAAATGGCTTTATACTAGACATGTTTACAACATTGCAATTAATTCCTAGGTCTTTTAGTCTTTTATAGGCTTCTAGTGTTTTGTGCATTGTTGCACCATAGGACATTAGTGTGAGTTCTGGATCTTCGTGTTCACGAAGACGCTGTGATTTTCCAAGACCAAATGGATATTTTTCCATTGTCTCTTTATCAAATATAATTGGTATTCCTCCTCTAACCAATCTAAGATAGACTGGTTTGTTGTGTTTGATAAGAGGTTCTAATATACCAACTACTTCATTTGCATCTGATGGTGCATATACACTAATATGTGGTATTGCTCTCATTAGTGCAATGTCTTCTGTTGCCTGATGTGATACACCGTCTTCTCCTGTCCATATTCCACCATGAAGACCAACATACACTATAGGTATGTCTGTGTACTGGGCTGCATAGCAAGCTGATTGTCTTATCTGTTCTCCTCCTCGCAGTGCTGCAAACATTGCAAATGTTTGTGTAACTGGTCTAAATCCTGCAAGAGCTAGTCCTGCTGCAATGCTCTGCATTGCACTTTCTGAAATACCACAGTTGCCATATCTATCTGGAAACTCTTTTTTAAAATCATCTGAATATGCTGATTTTCCAAGATCTGCGTCTAATAAAAATATATCATATTCTTTGGCAAGCTCTCGTAATCTAGTTGCATATGGTTTTCTCATGTCTACCTTTTCTCCTAATTCAAACATTTTATGACCTCATCAATTCTTCTAATTCCTGTCTTCGTTTTGACAGGTATGCAAGTGCTTCTTCATATTGCTTTTGATCTGGTGCTACTCCATGTGATTCTACTTTTCCTTCTAAAGATGGAATTCCTTTTGCTTTGATTGTATCAAATACCAAAACCTTTGGAGTTAATTCATCCTGATATCTTATTTCAGAGAAATATGAACGCAATGATCTATAATTGTGTCCATTTCCACAGCTTTCTTCTTCTAATACAACATCCCAATTAAATGCTTTGAACTTGTCAGCAATTGGATAGATATTTGATATCTCTTCAACAGAGCCATCTATCTGCAATCCATTATTATCAACAACTACAACAAGGTTTCCTAATCCCCAATCAGCTGCTATTCTTACTGCTTCCCAAACCTGTCCTTCTTGAATCTCGCCATCACCTAGAATAGTATAAACAATTGGTGCGTTTAGTAATTCATTTTTATCATGTCTTAATTTTAGGCCTCGTGCTAATCCAACTGCAATTGATAGTCCTTGTCCTAGACTACCTGTTGGTGCTTCTATACCTGGTGTGATAAGTGATGGATGTCCTTGTAATCTAGAATCTATTTTTCTAAGAGTGTCAAGCTCTCCTAATTTAAGATGTCCTATCATGTCTAGAATAGCATATTGAGCAGGAGCTCCATGTCCTTTTGACATTACTAATTTATTTGGTTTTAAAAATGATCTGCTATTATTATAATCAATGAAAGAACCTTTGTCATCATCTAATCCAAAATACAATGTTGTTAGAATATCTGCGCATGATAATGAACCACCTGGATGTCCTGACTTTGACTTGTATAACATGTCAACAATTCGTTCTCTAACAAATGTTGAGATATATTCTAATTCCAATGGGTCAGAGGTCTTATAACCTGCAAAATTATTTGTTTTGCATCTTTCTAGAAAGCCAGCCACATTGTCCATGTTATTAGTTTTACACTGATTCTTAAATATGTACTGGAATTGTCGGCCTTGGGACAAAATTCATTTTAGCCAGAAAACATTTATTTCTGGATGCAAATAATGTATATAATTGAGCTGCCTAAGATTGTAAATACAAGCTCTTGAGAATGCTTCTGATTTTCTTCTTGTATCATCTTTTTTCAGAAGGTTTCTTGGAAATCTTCTTTTTAGCGCAGAATTTCCAGATTCAGAAACAGATCTCATGTGATATTCTTCAAGCCATTGCTGAGGGTCTGTGATAAATGCCAATAACATTTGTGTCCATGCTCTTGAACCATCTTGTCTAAGAGTTGTATTGGATTTTGGATAAATTCGTGGAGTTCCTCCATAAGATTCAATTGCAGTGCAATTGTCTCTTGACAGATATGCTCTATCTGCTTGGAATAAATTCAATTCTTGATAAACTTTCATTAATTCATCAAGCAACGGTTTTAGATATGGGGATTCATGATCATTGAAATTTTCTGCAATATCACAAGCTCCTATAAGTTTGTATCGGTTTCCAAATATAGCTATCAGCTTTTCATATCCTTTCATCTCTTTATGTTTTCCTTTTTTCTTGTCTTTTTCAGATGCATAGTTTTGCTTAGAGGATTCTGGCAATCCTGTGCCATCTATGCAAAAATCCTTTTCGTTATCTTTGACAGGCTCGTTGCTCAATTGATGAGCAACATGAATTATCAATGCTACTTCTGGATTTTCATATGCTCTTTCAATATCCTTGTATGTCAAATATTCCTTTATTCCAAGCTTTTCTTTGAAAAGCTTGACAAAACCTTCTGCAACTCTGTTGCTGCACTGAAAAAATTGCTGCATCAAAATTGCTTTGGCTTTGTCGCACGCAGATTTTGATGGTCTTCCAACAGAAATCTCATCAGGTATATGGACATATGCATCATCAACAATCCTGCGTATAAGTTCCAAGACATTGCTTATCTCATTTATTTGCGCTTGTGTATACTTTATCCAATCTATTGTCTTCTCATCTTTTGGTTCATACTTTAACCAACCTTCATCATATCCCTTAAGCAGATGTCTTAATTGCTTCTGTTCTTTTCGTTCTGGCATTAAACAATCTTGCATAAATCCTTTATAAACTATTTTGATACTGAAAAAGATAGTTTAGAAAACCTTATCTATATTTGTTGATATAAATCTAAATGGTTAGTTTCTTGATAATATTGTCCCAAAGCCACTTTCAATCATACATACAGAGTATGCCCCTTTTATTTGCATGAATTTAATTTCACTAATTAATCAGAGACTAGTGGTGTTCTTTTATATAAACCATTAAAAAGTTTATTTCTTGAACTACTTGACAATGTCAACTATTTGTTTTACTTCTTCTTTTTTTAGATTTGTTCTTTCTTTTGAGAATACTGCCTCTACTTCCTCTTCTGTATCAGGCATTGTGTCTATGATTAGTGCAACATATCTTGGCTTTAGAATGTCTATTTTCTTTAGTTTTTCAACAAGATCATCAAACTGTTTTTTTGTGAATTTTTGAGTTTTTTCAAGATATTCCATACACATTCTTTGTTCATCTTTCATAGGCCCTTCTTTTTTCCTTATTTCCATTACTCTCTTTGCTTCTAGGGCAGAAATATCTTGTTCATCTATTATCTTCATATACATCACCGATTTCATATACATTTTGATTTTATTTAATTAACTCCAGATGTACTGGGTTTAATATTACTTGTTTTTCAGCGTTTTTATCAAAAAAACTGACAGCATAGGCGTTTCCTATTCTTTTTACAACCTTGCCAATGACTCCATGGAATTTAATATAGGGATATCCTTTATTCTTTATATTTGGCTGTAGTTTTACAACAACCTTGTCTCCTATGTGAAACTCTTTTAAAAAATCTGATGGTGTGGCTCTTCGTTTTGTTCTCATTTTATGCCTTGCACTGTTTCTAGGTCCTTTTGAGTTTCGTACCATTTTTTCACCAAAAGTATATTATCTTGCTTTAGATTTATTGTATAGAAATGTTTATAAAGTGAAATTAGCCTATATCTATTTCATCTCATCTTCTTTTGTAAATGGACTTATTCCTTTTGCAGCACCGAAGTAACTTTTTCTCAACAAAAACTTCCACACAGGCTCTAGTTTGACAGTTCCTTCGGCAACGTTTATGACAGTATCATGGTCTTTTGTCAGAATAGTACCTCTTTTCACTGAGAACTTTCTCATAAATTCTCTTATTCCTATGAGATCTTTATCTATTACTTTTGCTTTATATTTTATTTCTATTGGCTGTTCTTTGACAATTTTTTCTAATTTCATATGTACAGTGCACTGTACATCCATGTAAACATTTTTCAAGACTATGAAGTCCTCTTGGACATCATGCACTTTAGGTAATTGTTTAGCTCAAAATATGATTACGATAGATGATATATTATTTGAATCAATTATCTATTTTAAATCCTCTATCATAACAGTCAAAACCAGCTAAACAGATACCACTTTAGTGTAGGGTTTCTAATTGCAAATAGGATCAATATTGTCAATAGAAAGCTTTATAAAGAAGCTTTCTAATAGTAATGTATGGATTTTAAAACAATAATAAGGGAGCAGAGAGAAGAGCTGGAAAAAATAGAAAAAGAAGAAAATATCATAGAACGGGAGGGAATGTTATATTCAAAGAAACTGCTAAAACATCCAAATATTATCGCAATTCTAGGAATAAGGAGATGTGGAAAATCCATATTTGCGCATATTTTATCAAAAGAAAGTAAAACAGGATATATAAATTTTGATGACGAAAGACTTGATGGACTGAAAAGCTCTGATCTGAATAATATATTGGAAGCATTCTATGAATTATACGGAGATATTGATTATATAGTTCTTGATGAAATACAGAACATTGATAAATGGGAACTATTTGCCAATAGGCTAAGAAGATCAAAAAGAGTTATTCTTACAGGAAGCAATTCCAATCTTTTGTCAGGAGAATTATCAACACACCTAACAGGCAGACATGTTGACATATATCTCTTTCCATTTTCATTCAGGGAATTTTTAAGAACAAAACAATTTAAAGAAAATAAGGTTTATACAACAAGAGAAAAGGCAGAGGTTCTAAGATTATTGAAATATTATCTTGAAACTGGCGGCTTTCCTGAAGTATACAAACTTGGAAAAATAATGTTATCAAGGCTATATGATGATATTATAACAAAGGACATTCTTTTTAGATATAATATTAATAAAAAAGATGAATTAAAGAAACTTGCAAGATATCTGATAACAAACTCATCAGAAGAATTTACATATAGTAAGCTGGCAAAAATATTGAATGTGAAACATGTATCTACAATATCAAACTGGGTGTCATATCTGGAAAATTCTTTCCTGATATTCAAACTAGAAAGATTTGATTTCAAATTAAAGCAGCAATTCATAGCCCCAAAAAAGATGTATTGCATTGATTCTGGTCTTATGGGTGTTGTTGGGTTCAGATTTTCAGAAAATATAGGAAGAGTCATGGAAAATGAGGTTGCTGTGCAATTGTTAAGAAGAAAACAACAAAATAATGATATTGAATTTTATTATTGGAAAGACTATCAGCAAAATGAAGTTGATTTTGTTATAAAACAAGGACCAAAAATATTTCAATTAATTCAGGTAAGCTATGCAACAGACAGGGAAGAAATTAGAGAAAGAGAGATTAAAGCGCTGCTGAAAGCCACAAAAGAACTTAAATGCAATAATCTGCTTGTTATTACATGGGATTATGAGTCAGAAGAAAAAATCAAGGGTAAGAAGATAAAATTCATGCCATTATGGAAATGGCTACTTGCTGCCTAATTTCTGGAAAATTACATATATAGCACGAAGCATGTGGTTTTCAACTTGTAAATGAGACATCTGAGTACATTACACTGTACATATTTTCAATTTTATGTACACTGCATTGTACATTATCCTGAAGAGTCTAGATGAATACAACATTCTTGAAACCTTTGAAATGCGGATCTCCTGTTACTATACTGGCATTCAATCTTTTTGCTGTCAAAAGAACAAAAATATCTGCCAAACCAATATCTTTTATCTTTCTTCTTTGTTCGGCATGCAATGCACCAACATCAAATGCAAATTGATTATCAATATTGAATATCATAGATGTTTTTGTTACTGCATCAAAGGCAATTTTTACATCCATGTTTTCTCGATTTACTTTGCTCATAACTTCAGATAGGGTAACTATATTTGTATATATCTGATTAGAAGTATTCTCCACTATTTTTTTCACAGATTCTCCTGAGTCTGATGATATCAAATACTCTATCCATGCATATGTATCGATAACAAATATATTATTCATGTGCCTTCATCTCCTCTTCTTGAGTAAATGGTTTCATTCCTTTCAATACACCAAAATAACTTTTTCTAACTCTACCGAGCTCTATTTCCATTCGTTCTCCTTCTCGTATGTTCTCTTCTTTAACAATCTCTTTTGGTATTCTTATCATAAGAGATCCTCCAACCTGTCTTACTGTTGATATCATTTTCATAAAAACACCTTTCATGATATATTACTTCCGCACTCGCCACGTTTGTTTAATGCTCTTAACAGAGCTTAAACTCACTAGGCTCGTTTGGATATAATTTTATTATACTATATATATAATAAAAGAATATTTAAAGTTATATTTGTCAAAATTGACCAAATTTCTATGAAAATATTTTGGACAAAATGTATATTAACCACTCAAAGCCATATTTGTAATATGAACATTGGTGTGGTCATCGGCCAAAAGGCTAGATATAGCTATAATGCTCTAACAACCTGCTATAATCTATTTGCTTTTGGAAGAAAATCAGGTATTGTTAATAAATCTTGCAAAGAGCTAGTTATTTTGTTAACTCTAGTACTGTTTTTGTTAGTGTTTTCTACTCCTGTTTTTGCAGAAACTATTACAGAAGCTCAGTGTAGCACACATTGTACACAGTCACTTGGATATCAATACGGAGCTTGTCTTACTCCAGGACAAACTATTTCTCAGTATACAAATGGTAGGCAACTGGTTAGTGGAGGAGATGTTAACATAGATTGTATTAAGAATGGAGCAGTAGGAAAATGTAATTGTATTACTACTGACACAACATATCTTAGCAATAATAATCTTGCAATGACTTCTGTTATTGATTCATGGTGTAAATATAGTGTAAGAGGAGGTTCTGGAGAATATACACTTTCTATTACCTATCTTTCAGTTGGAATGAATTCATTTACTTCTCAGGATAGTGTGTCTAATAGTGTATCTAGAATATTTTCTGGACTACAGGAAGATGTTAAAACATTATCAAGGGCTCAGGTAGAAGCTGGTAGAACAGGACCTGATTATCCTATAATTGTGACATGGAGACCTCCTGTAAGTATTGGGAATTATTTATTTGGTCAACAGAACTCAAATGTATTGTCAC
>JAZDMZ010000068.1:0-14179 GCA_043800495.1 Candidatus Aenigmatarchaeota archaeon | reverse complement strand
TGAACAAAACTATCTAGAGTATAATATGTTTGTTCTAACTATACATGGTTGAATAGAGTTCAACCTGTACAAGAGAAACTTTGTTTCTCTATGTATGTACGAAGCATATCTATTCTAGAAAGTTATGCTTCGTACTATATTTTCAAGAATATAGAAAATTAAATCTTAACTCCCAACAATTTCTTCATCAAAATTGATAGAGGCACTGAAAGCATAATATACAAAAATATCCAGCTTAATTCTCTTCCTATAAACGGCAGTGTTATTGGAGTTACTGCGACCACACGCATCATATTAATACTATCCTCTTTTTTCTCTATTTTATAATATTTACCATCTATTTCCTGAAGAGATGGCATATCTGCACTAAATATTACCTGACCATCCTTTGTCAATTCTATTCTATTATCCTGTAGTTCAGTAAAATATACCTGATTGTCTATTGTAACATTACCAGAATTATCAGTTAATGGAATACTATAGTCAAGATATAGTGTGTGTAATAATGGCAGTGCAACCAGAACAATCATAAATGAAACTATCATAGGCTTTAGTGTTATTTTTGTAAGCTTACTATTTTCTCCCATCATTTTTGAGAAATGTTCTTTTGTTTTCACTGGGTCGTTTTTAAATTGTTTTGACTCCTCTTCCAGATTCTTTATTCTATCCTTTGTATTCAGTACGTCATCCTGGTTTATCAGAATTCTGTAGAATATATTTATAACTAGCAATATCACCATTGAAAAAAGAATCAATATCAGCATCAAATCACATTTTCTCTATTTTCTTTATTCTAAATCCATATCCTATTGAATGGGATTTTTTGCATTCACTGCACTTGAACCTAAAATCTACTTTTCTTGTAGGTTTTTCCCTTCCTTTTGGATTTTCTTTTGGAAAAGCACCATATCCAGTCATTTTTCTCAAGAACCGTCTCTGTCCACGAGCCATCTTTCTTCTTGGTTTTCTCTTTGCTTCCTCTAGATTATGCTCAGTGTGCTTTTTACAATAAGGACAATATTTTCTCTGTTTCTTTGGAACTTTCATAATATCACATAATTCTTTTTACTTTATCTCTTCTATTATATCTTCTTTGATTAATAAATCAGCCAGATCCTTTGGAAGAGATATAACATCAGTTTCCCTTATGCTATAGGTCTTCATATCAGGCCCTATAAAATCAGGTATTGATTTTCTAACTTTATATACTGTTTCCACAGGTTCTTTCTTCATCTGTGTGTATATTTTATCTCTAAAAACCTTTAAACCATTAACAGTCTGGTCAAAAAGCTGCTTTTCCTCGTCTGTTAGGTTTTCTGGTACCAAATCTGTCCGTGATGACATGATAGCAACATCAACCACTTTTTTCTCTCTCATGTCCAATAACCGTTTTATTGTATTTTTTGTATTCTCGGCTTCAAGAACATCCATTGAAACTTTGTCTTTCATTGTTTCCTTTTTTTTCAAATAATCTCTAACCTGATCAAAAAAACCATCAGGAAGCTTTTGCAGTTTCTTATTTTCCCTCTCATCTCTCTCAACATTTCTAATAGCTTCAAACGTTAGCATATACTCAACCAAGTAAATATTTTATCCTGAAAGTTGGTTGAATATAAAGGATGGAAAGAAAATACAACCAAATACTTTCTTGGACGACTATAAGATTAAGATATGCTAAATCCTTAAATGCTATTTAGAGCATGAACGCATGCCAACATTACCATCATATCTGCAAGGTCCTATGCCTGCATGTATATAGAAAGGACCATTTCCATGTTTTGAATGAGCACAGCAAACAGAACCAATACCATTTACAGGAGTTGTAAGATGAAAATATGATGAGTCATTGCCAAATATTTTCTCAGCATCTTCTCTTATCTCACTTGTTTTCAATGGCCATCCTGTTTCAATATCATATTTAGTAACCCATCCATTAGGAGGAATTGATACATGAAAAGAATTATATCCATCATACTCAGCTGCCAGCAGATTACATTCATTGATATATATTCTATAGGGTCTGTTTATCAAAATAATATGTGAACATCCCTCTTCACTTTGTTGAATAAATGTAGAGGTCCATTCACTAGTGCCCCGGTCCATCAATGAGAACACATTTTCCCTAAAATCAGGGCAGATAAAATCACCATTTTCCATGTCAAAAAACGCATGTCTAAGTTCTGTCAGTGTAGGTGGATTAAATTGAAGACATTCGAGAGCAGAAAAAATATACTCATATCTATTTCTCATTTTCTCTATATCTTTTGATAATGAAAATTCTGGTATTACTACCTTACCATCCATTGTCAGTTGAGGAACAATTATAGATTCTTTTCTATCATGATAGTATGTCATATCAAGAAACTAACGATTAAACTATTTATAGCGATTCTTTTGTAAACAGAACTATTAGTTCTGTTGCACAGAAGAAGCAAAGCTTCTTCCTGTGTTGTATTGCTATAAAATTATTTTTCCCCCTTACATTTCTTCCTATGCTTTAGAAGCTTTTCCATATCTTTAAACTCCTTGGCACAGCCATAGCATTTTAGTTGTTTTGGCTCTTTTTTCTTCAGCTGTGATAGCACAATAAATGGATAATTAACAGGATTTTTAATTGTCTTACATCGTTCATCTGGCTGGCATATTTTCATTCCTTTATAAAAAGTTTCTGTACTGCAATTAGCAGGAGTTATCTGTTTATTCTGCTGTTTTGCCCAATTTATTTGTGATTTTATAGTCTGTCTTGGCAATGATGGTGTATGTTTTGCATTCATATCATCTAATTTATCCACTATCTCTTCCCACGACCAGTTCATTGTACGCAGAAAACTAACTATAGTAAACAGACTTCTTTTCTTACCTTCTTTTAATCCAGCTAGAATTAATTTTATACATGGTGGAAAAAATTCCTCGCCTATTCTTTTTGTATTTTCCCGTTTTATCGGTTCTTTTATCTCCTTTTTCTCAAATTTTGTATTAACCGCATGCCAATCCAATGCATCTGATATTAATGATTCTGCCTCATTTTCATCAGCCTCTTTGAAAAATGGTTTTGCATTTTTTACCTTTAGTGGATTTGCCTGTTCTGGATCAAATGTTCCTATATCACTAAAATTCAATGGAAGAGATACTAGCCAGGTCTTCTCATTCAATGATAAAGGTGCTCTGAACAGGTGTCTATTTCCCCAGTCTTTTTCAACCTCAACATATTGAAATGGATCTATTTCACCCTCAAACACAACAGTCTTGTTCTTCAAAACTTCCTTTAGAAGATCTGCTCTGATATTATGTCTTATAAAATTAGATACAATTCTTGGAATCTTTGGATATTGTTTTTCCATTGGAACAAAATCCACTGATTTTGGAAGCATTTTCCATGGTATGCAGATATGAAAACCACGTCTTCCAGAAAATTTTATTCCATAGTTTTTTATTCCATACTTTTCAAGAAATTTACATATTAGGATAGCAGCTGTCTTTGACTCATCTAGACCAAGCCCAGAATCAATGTCAAGTATTATATCAAATCCTTTTCGTAGTTCATTATAGTTTTCAGAACTAAGCTGCATAGGATAAGTCCAGTGCTCTACTGATAAATGAAACGATGTTACCCCTCTTCTTGCCATTCCAATAACATCAGAACTATATTGCATTATATTTGGTCTTTTCTCATATTTTCCATCTGCAAAAACACCAGCAGCCTCTCTCTCATTAGCAGCTTGGGCAATCATATTAGCCACAAAATCCTGCGAATAATATCTTAGAATTTCCACCCGGTCCATATCTTAAAGAAGTCTGCAATCTTTTTATAATATAAAAAGCTTCTCGAATAAATATAATACATGTCATATAGAGAATGTTTTAGCAAAAGAGCACCTGAGCTTATATATTCTAAACCATTTGATTTTAGAGGAATGAGAGGAAATGTAGAAATACACTATCAACAACCATATGAAACACCACATCCTCAAAAATATCCAACAGAACCAGTGGATAATAAGAGAGCAATATCACTTATAGAAAGCTGGATGAAAGATGAATCAGGTCATGATGAAAGAGTTTTGTCAGCTCTAAAGCACTTATTGCATTAATTCCTATAATGATTTAAGAAAGCATTCACAAAAACAGGCCTTCTTGATTTTGGTTTATGTTCTTGAGAATCATCTGAATCAGGAAAAGTTTCTTCGTAATGACCAAGACATTTTTTGCATCTCAAAAGATGTGAATGCATTTGATAAACATTTGCTAAGTTTGCCTTAGTTTCGTGTTCATTGTGACCATTCATACGAAGCCATGTAAAATCCTCTCTAGCCCTTTCATGAATAGCTTCTTTTGGATAACAATTTCCTGCACCAGGAATATACCTAGAATAATCAGTTGCACTTCTCATATTTTCCTGATAAACAGGATTTGATTCTAAACAAAACTTTATCATCTGGCTACAAACTTTTTCCATAACACCACAATTAGAAAAAATTACTTTACCAACAGTCTGACTTCTTCAATATTATATTTCCAACCCTTTGGAAGAGTCTTTTTTCTGATATAGTATTTTCCAAGTCGTCTTATCTTTGATTCAATATATTCAAGCCCGTGTTTTGTGCTTGCATCTCCTTTGTTTTCTCCCATATGTCTGTGAAGATTTACAGCCTTTTTCATGAGATTAAACATATCTTCTGGAACAACAGGCTTTTCATGTGCTTCAACCACTTTCTTTATTTTTAAATTAAGTTCACGAGCCCTTGGAACACCATACTGATCTCTAAGAATTGTCCCAACCATTGCATTAGTATGTCCTTCTTTTGATAATTTTAATATAAGTTTCTCTAATTCATCTTTTTCATATTTTATCCATGGTTTTGCCATAATATTACCTCTTTGAAAATATTATCTAATTTTCAAGACCTATTCTTGTACATTAGAATACATCAGTATTCTATAGTAGAAGACATTAATTTTCGGACAAAATAATGTCTTCTGCATATAGCAGTGACATCATAATATGTCTGGTTATTTATGTCACATGCTATATGTACAAAACAAATCATATTATTATCTATTTCATGATTTGTTCTTGTATCTTCCTCTTTTTTCTATCTGAAGCAAAGTTTTAATAACCTTATCAGCTTCTAAATATCCTGTTTTATATGCATTTAATATTATCTTCCATGCTTTTTCCAGTATCTGCCAGTGTGCTGCCTCAATTGCATTGTGCAATAGATATAGGTCAACAGCCCTGTCCTCTATTTTAGAAGATTGAAAACCAAGACCAAAATCAATAAAATACACTTTATCATTATGTAATATCATGTTTGATGTTGTAAGATCACCATGTATGATATTGTATTCATGCATTCTAGCTATACTACTACCTATGATATTTGCCAATCTATCCACATTTTCTTCATCCACAATATCTTTTACAACATCTCCGTCAATAAATTCCATTTCTATTATAGTATCTGTGGAAGAGAGTACCTGAGGAACATCAACACCACAGCGTCTTGCTGCCTGTAATAATGAAACCTCTAGCCTTGTTCTTCTTTTTCTTAGTTTAATATCAATAGAATCAAGACGATAGCTTTTTTTAATTCTATCCTTTGTTACCCTATTATCTTCTCTAGTAATGACAGCTTCTGCACCCTGAGATAGTATTTTCATCCATTTTATTTATAAAACAAGCTTTTTAATGATTAATGACGAACATTTCTATAGTAAAACGTGATATTATGGTTGTTTTAGTGGATAATAGTAAATGTGTCAAATGCTCTGGCTGTGTATCAGTCTGTCCAAAAGATGCTCTGTTATTAAAAAGCGAGATTGTCTGTGATGAAAAGAAGTGCATAAATTGCGAGATCTGTGTAATCTTTTGTCCAGCAGGCGCACTTATAATAAAGAAATGATACAATGAAAAGAATAATAAAATACTCAAGAAATGGAAAAACAGAACACATACCAACAGATCAGCTAATGACAGCTGAACAATTTGCAAACTATCAAAATGATTTTTATAAAAAATACTTTTATGTGGATACAAGCCTTGGAAGAAAGATAGTTAATATGTATAGAAAAAGAATAAAAGCAGCATGGCAGAAACTACTAGAAGAAGATCATACTATTGTTACATATCTTGAAGAATGGTATGCAAAACACGAAGATATAGAGGAATATTGTCTTCATCTGATGGAAGAAGAAATGGAAAAAACATCAGAAATATCAAAAAAGACATTTGACTATATTGATGCCACCATAGATAAAAGTCTTGTGGAAGCAATGCCAAAATTATATAAGGCTTATTACATACTACATCCTATTGTGCAGGATAATCAAGAATTATTTGAATTAGGGTTTATGTGGTAATATGGAAATAAAAGATTCAAGCGAACAACGTGAACAAAATAAATTCAAAGCAAAGCTGAAGAATTTATGCAGTGAACAAAGTGAGTGCGAAAGAATATTATGAAGTGGTAATATGGAAATAAAAGAAAGCTATGATGTTATTGTGGTTGGAGCAGGACCAGCAGGCTCATCAACTGCAAAGACCTGTGCAGAGCTAGGACTAGATGTTGTTGTATTTGATAGAAATAATGAGATTGGTGCACCTAAAAGATGTGGTGAAGGAATATCATTTAATTCATCAAAAAGACTAGGATTAAATATTCCTCAACGATGCATTGCCCAGATAATTAATGGTGCCTATGCCTATGCTCCAAATGGAAAAGAGGTAAAGGTTCAATTTGAAGGAACCGGGGGTTATGTTCTTGAAAGAAAGGTTTTTGATAAATGGCTTTGCTATGAAGCTGCAAAAACAGGAGCAAAGATAATCACAAAAATAGCTGTTACAGATCTTATCATGGAAAATGGTTTTGTAAAAGGAGTTGTAATAGATGACCATGGTCAGGAGAAAAGAGTATATTCAAAAATAGTTGTTGCAGCAGATGGAGTAGAATCAGTAATAATGAGATTAGCTGGAATAAGAACAAATAAATCACCAATGCTAGTAGATTCTGGTTATCAGTATGAAATGGCTGGCATAGACATGCGAGATCCTCATATGATTGAACTGTTCTTTGGAAATAAAATTGCACCTCGCGGATACTGTTGGATTTTCCCAAAAGGAGAACATGAGGCAAATGTTGGTATAGGAATATCAGGAGCTCATAAAGAGAAAAAGGCAAAACAATATCTTGATGAATTTATAGCATCTCATCCAGCTCTTGCAAAAGGTTCTATAATTGAAGTTAATGCAGGATCTATTCCAGTAGGAGGACTAATGGAAGACATGGTTGGTGATGGAATAATAGGTGTAGGTGATTCAGTTAATCAGGTAAATGCAATCCATGGAGGAGGTATACCAGAAGCAATCACAGCTGGAAAACTAGCAGCACATGTAATAAAATCATGTTTTGATAAAAATGATTTTTCTAAAAAATCCCTAGGTGAATACAATAAACTATGGTGGGATCAAAGAGGACAGCACCTGAAAAATGTTGAAAAAGTCAGAGAAACAGCTGAGAATATGAATGATGACAATCTAAATGATATTGCAGAAGTTCTAAGTGGTGAAGATCTTGCAGATTTTGCCCATGGTAAGAATATTATAAAACTTGTCACAATAGTTGCAAAATATAAGCTAAAGGGAGTTGCCAGAAAGCTTGGTTTCTAGATTATGCCACGGTTTCTGATTCCAGTGGATTAAATTCAAGAACATTAAGTGATATATCATCTCTAACAGCTCTTTTTTCATGATCTCTTTTATCAGGACTTTTTAGAGCATCCTCCATGTATGATTGATTTAGTTTTGATAGATATGTTTTAAACTCAGTAACAAATTGTTCACGACCAACCCCCCTATGCACAAGATTTTCATAACAAAAGTTAAACATATCCTCTTTACTAAAGTCGTCATCTGATCCAAATCCCATACGTATTGCTTCAATTCCATCTGTGAATAGGATAAGCATATCACCAATATCCATTTTGAATTGGATTGTATTATATTTACTATCTTTGAAAACCCCAATATATCCACCAGAAAGATCAGGATATTCATTAGAAATATCAATTAATCTGTTCTCACTTGCATCATAGAAAAAACCAGGTTCCTGAGCAGCTATACCAAATTCGGCGTTTCCGATTCTATCCCAAACAACTCCTGTTGCTGCAACAAAATTATGATCCATGTCATCCACATCTTTAAGATGTTGTATCATACCATCTACAGCTTTTTTTCTGGAGGCATCATCAGATTCACTATCAGCATTTTCTTTAGGTTTCATTGTTTTTGGATCAATTTCTATACCATAATCAAATAACAAATCAGCCAGAATAGAACGCTTAATTTCATATATACCCATGTCAAAAGTCCTACATGCAACATTATTTGCATATTCAAAAACACCTGCTAATGGAACATAGCCATTTAATCTTTTCATCTTTTTTAATTTTTTGAATACTCGTAAAATACCATTATGTAAATTCTTCCCCTTATTATCAAACGAAAAGAATCCAAACTTTTCCCCATTCTTATAAACGTCGTAAAAATCTCCACCAATTTTCCCACCAGGAAAATATTGGAAAACAGAGATATTCATACCCCCCACACTATATTCCCTTACCATCACAAACACCCTATAACTTGTAACCACCAATTAGTATATACCTAAAATAAACCATTGTGTTAAGAATTAGTATATTAAAAACAAAGCTTTAAATGCCTATTTCACGAAAATAATCTAAAGGTATGTGAATGGATAGAATGCCACAATATAGAGGAAGAAATACAGTCAATTATGTAGAAGAAGTAATGGATAATGTAAGAACAGGAGCAAAATTAGTAGTACCTCCAATAGTAGGAATAGCAGTAGGATATCTTGCAGGCGCAGCAGCAGATTCATTAGGAGGAGTTGGAACAGTTCCTTATTTTAATGATTTTTGCCATAGTGTAGCAAATCTTTTTAGAGCAGTTGGAGTCATTGGCGGATTAGGAACTGGTATTGGATTAGCCTATGCAGACGTAAGAGATAGAATTGATCAAGCTAGACAAGAACAAAATCAGCAGGGCAATCAACCAGTGCCAAGAAGACGAAGAAGAAATAGATAATTTTTAATTTATACGTTTCTCTAAATTGATTTTTATAACAATCCCACAAAAGAATTAATATGTTAATTTGTGGGTTGCTATACATGGTGAACTCATAGAGTTCACCTGTACAGGTTGAACTATGTTCAACTATGTATGTGAAACCTGTGTAACATGTTCGGATTATTTACCGGTTTCGCTATAAGAAGAACTATACTCCCATTAATTTATCCCTTACTTTCTTGAATGTTATTATTGCAGAAAAATCATTGATAGAAGTGCTTCCTTCAACCACAGCACGTTTTGTATTATAGACATCTCTAATCATCTTTTCTTTTCTAGGACCAAATTCCTTTACTAAACGTAATATATTTGCTTCATGTGTTCTCTCAGCTATTTGAAGATCTTTCATCTTGATACCTTTTTCATTTTTAAGAAAAATATTATATTATCATCTGTATTTTCAATACTAATTATATGTATTGGGTAGTATATAAGAATATAGTGAAGTGAGTAAAAAAACAAAACAAATGTTTTTAGAAAAAAATATAGAATTTTATGAAAAAAAGAAGTTTTCTGAGAAAAAAAGTAAAAACTATCTCTTTGACTGCTGTTTTCCTCTTCTAGGACCTGCTGATGAACGTGATGGTTTATGAGGTTCTGTTCTCCTTGCATCTGGAATTACCATATTCCTATCATAGTCAAGAAACACTTCTTTTAACCCCTTTGCTTTTGTAAATTCTATCAATCCATTTGCTATAGCAGTTCTTGATGCATCTGCCTGACCCCACATCCCACCTCCTCGTACATTGATATTCATATCAACGCCTAGTGTAATATCTTTTTGAAAGTGTTCAGCAATAATAATAGGCTCTCTTATTCTCATTCTAACATATCTTGGCTCAATGATATCAAGTAATCTAGAATTTATTCTAATCTTTCCAGTTCCTTTTGTAACAGTTGCTATAGCTATTGCTTTCTTTCTCGTTCCTCTTGTTTGTAGTGTTGCTTTTTTTGCCATTTTTAAAACCTCATGCTATTTTAATTTTATTATAACTGAGTTTCGAAAATATGAATAAACTTTGTTTATTCAACCAGTTTCATAATCTATTATATTTTTAGTGATCTTAAAAATAATTATATTACTCAGTTCCTGGATTCCAGCCAAGAGTCTTTGCCAATGTGGCAAGTGTCATATATTTTGATTTTATCTCTCTTGATGATTGTTCAATGATCATTATATGTTTTCCTTCCATGCTTTTTGGAAAACCAATATATACCTTTAGTCTTCTCATTGCATTTCTTCCTTTTGGTTTTTTATAAGGAAGCATGCCTCTTATTATCCTTTTCAATATAAGTTCTGGTTTTTTTGGAAAAAATGGACCATGAAAAGGAGATCCTCTTTCTCTCATATCAATATATTTACTTTTGGTGTATAATGGATTTCCAGTTATTAGTGCCAGTTCTGCATTTATTATTGTAATTTTTTCACCAAGCAAAAGCTTTCTTGCAATAGCACTTGCAAGTCTTCCTGCTATAGCATTTTTTGCATCAATAATCATTTAACACACCTATTAAACACAATGAACTTCATTTTGAAAATATCTCCACACTATCTAAGTTTTCAAAAGAAGTACATTAAACATAATGAACTTCATCTTTATTTCTCAGTAGATCATCCAATGATAAAGCCTTTCCACCAGCGTTTTCTATTTTTTCTTTTGCTGATTTTGAATATCTTAGAGCATAAACAGTAAATGGTTTACTTATCTCTCCTATACCAAGTACTTCTACTGCAGCAATCTTATGTTTATCTGATTTATCAATATCCTTAAGATTAACAAAAGGTCTTTTTCGTCTTGGTTTTTCCAGCATTTTTACAAGTTCAGGATATTTTTTTGACTTCTTTAGACTGAGTATAATTCCCTTTACACCCGGATCTGTAGTTCCTCTTTTCATAATAACTTCACCAATATCTGATTATGAAATAAGGTGAGATTTTATTTCACCTGACTTTTCATAAAAACCACGTTTAAAATTATATTATCCTTTCTAATTCTCATAATTTGAACATATTTAAAAGATACTTTTTACAAATAAGTATCTTTTAGATGTCGAATAACCTTTAGGTTATTTGAACATATTTAAATCTGATAATAAGAATTTAATAAGACTAGTATCAGCTATTGGTTGAATTTCTTATTGACGAGTCTTATTAGTCTCTTAACTCTTGGAAGTGTTGTTTCAAATTCTTTAACATTTTTTTCATGTGATATTTCTTCTCCAAGACCTGCTGCAAGATTTGTTGATGTTATAATTGTTGCATATGGCAGGTTAAGATATCTTGCAAGGATTGCTTCTTCAGGAGAACTCATTCCAAGATAGAGTAGTTTATTTGGTTCAAGACGTATTTCTTCTGCTACTTCTGCAGGCGTTTCAAATCTCCTTCCTTTGACACGTCTTATGTATATACCACCATCAATCACACGAACATGTTTTTTTGCAGACGAAACTATAAGCTTTCGTATATCACCATTGAATGCATTGTCCATAGGAGAAAAACCAGATTTAAATCCAGGAATCTCTACAGAAGGACTATAATTAAGCCTGTCTTTAAAGTCATAAGGAACACCTATCACACCAGGGCCTCCTTTAGTTATTCCAACAGATGATGTTGTTATGATACTATAATCAATAATCTTTTTGACACCATCCTGATACAGACCTATCATGAGTGTTTCAAAATCTATATTTCCAGGATCATCAAATCTATTATCATCTATAAGAACATCATGTCTATTAACATATAACATATTTACATCTGCATATAACTTCGCAACATATATCCTAGAAACACAACCGTTTTTACCAACATATTGTGCAGATACTGGGTAGTCCTCACCTCCTTGATAAATATCAGAACCTAATCCAGTTCCTCCTATGACAACCAATCGTTTCATATGCAAAATTACATTCTTAATCTTTTTATTCTCAATCAAGCCAAAACAATGCTATATCCAGTGACGGAACATGTGTTCGTATAATGTAGTATTTTCTCTTTCTCTATATTCATCATCCTTTTCTTCTAAAGCAGATTCTTTTGGCAATTGGTATTCTATTCTACTACCTTTTCTATAGTCTGTTATAGTTTCCTGTAATTTCCTGTCCCTCTTTGACATAACTTTCTAATACCATAAAATCTTTTAAAAGCCTAAATGAATAAATTATTTTCAGTATTATGAAAAAACTAATTTATAAGAACAGCGTATAAATATAGTATTAGTATTGCAGGGGTTCCCGAGTGGTCAAAGGGGCAGGACTTAAGTTTATCTTAAGTATTGAGCACATTGAATATGTGCTATGAAAAAAGAAATCCTGTGGCTTAGAGATTGATACAGTCTGTATCAATTGAGCAATGCCTTCGAGAGTTCGAGTCTCTTCCCCTGCATCCTACTATTTTCTTTTTAAAAAGAAAAATACCAGTTTGCAACTGATTATAGTAATGGACAAAACTAATTAGAGTTATTATATTTTTGTCCTTACTATATGTGAAGACATAACTATAATATTGTTCTAGAAAGTTATGTCTTGCACTATATATTATTTCAAATATTCGTTTTCCCACTGCTCAAGTTCTTTATCACTAAGTATTTTTGTCCTTTCTTTTTTATTTTCTGATTTTATCCATTTCTTTATGTAAAAACCATATACAATGCCAAACACAAGTCCTGATAAATGTGCTATGTTTGCCACATCAGAAGGATAGAATACACCAACAATATCTGCAATTGCCCATATTCCAGCAGCCACTGCCATTGGCATAGGAACACCAAACACCCAGACAGACATCTTATATCGTATCACTGCCAACATTCCTATTACTGCAAATATAGCGCCACTTGCGCCAAGACTTGCTGAATAAAAGAATATAGAACCAATACCTGCTATAATCCCGCCTGCAAAAAATATGATTAAAAACCTCTTTGTACCAATTATATTTTCGAGTATAAACCCAAACAATGCAAGTGCAAACATGTTAAAAACTAAATGCTCTGGGCTGCCATGCAAAAACACAGCAGTTATCAATGTCCACGGCCTTTGCCAAATTATGGAAGAATCCAGCAAAAACATATTTGTAAATCCAGAAACCAGCATTTGCACAACAAATACAATAACACATACCAATACTAATAATAATGATGTATATCTCATAATATTGAAATAGATTGAAAGGATTTATTACTAGAATCTTAATTGTGCACCAAAAACAGTTGTGTTTGGACTGAATTCCTGTCTAATGAAAAAAGGACCATAGCCAAATGCTATTTCAAGAACATAACTAGTTGGTCTATCAAGAATATTTTTTATACATGTAAGTTCAAGAAAGGTTTTTCCATTTATTGTATATACACAATCAAAATTTATCTCACTTATACCAGGTCCTGTTACAAGATCAAGTCTACCACTTAATTTTTTTAATTTTATAGGAATTCTTGTACCAACCATGTTATAATCTTTTCCACCACATGATTTCGATACAACCAATCTTTGCATTCCTGGTTCATTAGAAAATGTTATTACATTTCTTCCAAAACTCCAATTATTTCCATTCTCAAGTTCTCTAAGGCCTACCACACCAATATAATTTTCACCATCTGTCATCCTACCACTATAGGAAAGTCTTTCTCTGATTTTACCATCATTAGTAACACCAACCTGAACATTATTTTCATAACTACTAATCTTCCATGGATTTGATTGCATTCCTTCAATCCATTTTTTTGCACCACCATCCACATAGAATCCATTTTTAGGATTATAGTTTAATTCGCTAACCGAAGAAAGATTTGGCAAGCTATAATCAACATATTCAACAACTGCAGGCCTTTGTTCATATGTTACAAATTCTGGTAGTTTATCAACAGTTTCTCCCATAATATCCCTTAACAAGAATATCAGTACTCCCGCAAGTGAAATGACGTAAAGAAGTATATTCTAGACTACAGAAATTTTGATGAGAAATGAAAACCAGGTTGTCTCGGGAGGAGACAACCATGAAGAAAGTGTCAAAGAAAAGACTTAAAGAAATCTGTAGTA